>CALPUT020000305.1 GCA_943326825.2 Chryseobacterium gleum
TAATTATATTTTCTTGGATCTGAATTAAATAAATTAACTGAATCTTCAACTGTTTGATAAGTTCCTCCAGGGTAATAATTATTGTAAAAATGATTCAACAAACTATCTTTATTCCCAAATAATTTTGCTTCTGGAATCCCATACCAAGCTTGATATGTTACCTCTTTACCGCTAAATACATTTGCTTTTACAATTGATTTTTTTCCAATCCAAGCACCTGATAAATAGTATGATTTTAAATTTGAAGTTGCTCTATCAATGTATCCGTCAGATGAAACACGAGATAAACGAGCATCTACCACAAATTTGTTATTAATCAATCCTGAACCAACTTTTACCGTATTTCTTAACGTATTAAATGAACCTCCAGAATTATCCAATTCAGCATACGCTTGTTTTTGGATATTATCTGTTTTGATATTGATACTTGAACCAAAAGAAGCTGCTCCATTAGTTGATGTTCCTATCCCCCTTTGAACCTGAATATTATCTACAGACGAAGCGAAATCAGGCATATTTACCCAGTATACACCATGAGATTCTGCATCATTCATTGGAATACCATTTACAGTAACATTCGTTCTTGTTGGATCAACACCACGAATACGAATCCCCGTATACCCTACTCCAGCTCCTGCATCTGAAGTCACAACTGTTGAAGGAGTTGATTGTAAAATGTATGGTAAATCTTGGCCGAAATTTCCTTTTTGAATTTCTTTTGTATTCAAATTCGTGTAAGTCGTTGGCGTTTTTTCATCCGCACGAACACCTGAAACTTGAACTTCTTCAATCATCAAAGCAGAAGGAGAAAGAATAACGTTTTGAGTTAAATCTTGATCTTTCAGATACAAATTGAATGATTGTACCTCGAAACCAAGCATTGAAACACTTAATTTTAAAGAATCATCTTTTACATCTTTTAAAAAATAATGGCCTTGTCCATCCGTATACGAACCATTATACGTATTCTCGATAATTACTTTTGCACCTGGCAATGGTTTACCATCTTCACTTGTTACCGTACCTTGAATGGAATGTTGAGCTGCTGCTCCGAAGGATGTTGTTAGTGCAAACATCCAAAGCATCTTTGTAATTCTTGTTTTCATTTTAAAATAAAATTTGAACAAGAACAAGGGGCTAATTCTTAGTTTTGTAAATAATTAGCTTTTTGTTAAATAAATCTGTACATCTTCCCTACGCAGGCATTATCCTGACAGGTTCAATGGGTATAATCTCAGCCTTTCTCTCGATTGGCACCCCTTAGAGACGGGGCAAAGATAGGTATAGATTATTAATCTCTATTACATAATAAATAAAAAATATATAATAATTTTTATTGCTAAAATAATCTGTACCTTTAAGGCTTTAATTTTTAAGTAAAAGAATATGACAATTGAATCAAACATGGTTGTTACCTTGAATTACAAGTTATCAAATCATACAACTGGAGAAAAAATCGAAGAAACAACTCCTGAAAATCCAATGGTATTTTTATATGGTGTTGGTGGAATCATTCCTGAATTCGAACAAAATATCCAAGGTAAAAAAGTAGGTGATACGTTTGCTTTTTCAATTGAATCATCAAATGCTTACGGTGTTTCTAGTCCAGAACAAATCGTTAAAATTCCAGTTTCAGTTTTTGTTGACGAAAGTGGTAAATTTAATGAAGAACATATATTTGTTGGAGCATTGGTTCCAATGTCTGATAACGAAGGAAATCATTTAAGAGGAACTGTATTATCAATCACTGCTGAAGAAGTTGAAATGGATTTCAATCACCCTTTAGCTGGAATTGATTTGAAATTTGAAGGTTCTGTAGCGGATGTTCGTCCTGCAACACAAGAAGAAATTGATCACGGACATGTTCATGGACCTCATGGTCACCAACATTAATCAATGATTAAAATTAATTTAAGGAGGCTGTCTCAAAAGGATAGCCTTTCTTTTTTTGAACCATATCAGGGATTATAAGGAAATATAAGCTGCTTGGTGAAAAAAAATAAAACCATGTAAATCAGTAATAAAAATAAATTTATTTACTTTTCAATCAAACCCTTCATTGTTAATTTTTAAGTATTTTTTTTACTTTTGAGATAGCCTATTTTTGGTGAATAAACAATATTACCTACTCTCTCTCGTTTTAGAACCAAACTAAAAACTACAAGTAAAATGGATCGAAGGAAATTTCTAAAAACAACTTCATTTATTGGCCTCGGCGGATTATTCATACCTTCAACACTCTTCTCTTCTTGTAGAAAAGAAACACTTTTTGAAGATTCTAATTATTCAGGAAAAATAATTATTATCGGTTCAGGAGCAGCAGGTCTTTACGCCGGCTATATTTTAAAGTCTAAAGGAATTGATTTTCAAATTTTAGAAGCTTCTTCTATTTATGGAGGTCGACTCGGAAAACTAATAGGTTTCGCCGATTTTCCAATCGATAAAGGAGCGCAATGGCTTCATGGAAAAAATAATTTATTGAGCGATTTTATAACTGCTTCAAATACTAAAATCACCTTAGATGATTCTGAAGAAGCTTATTGGTTTAATAATCAAATAGTCGCTTCATTACCCAAAGACCCCTATATTTTTGATGCTGAAAATCTTCCAGATATTTCTTTTCAAGATTATGCAATTCAAAAAGGTTTTGGGGATGAATATAAATACATCATCGAAAACATTGCAGGTGATCAAGGTGCTGAAGCATCTGTTTTATCCGCCTATTGGAATCATCAAGAAGAAGAAAATTGGTGCTCTGGAGATGATGATTATAAATTTGAAGAAACATATTTTGACTTTTTTGAAAAGAATATCATTTCAGAAATTTCAGATAAAATTAAACTGAATACCATTGTTTCTAAAATTGACTATTCATCTGATAAAATTATTGTGACAGATAGTCTCAACACTACTTATTCAGCTGACAAGGTCATTTTAAGCATTCCAATCACAATGTTTAAAAACAATTCGATTGAATTTACGCCCGCACTACCTTCCGAAAAAACAGAAGCTTTTTCAAAAATTGCAATGGGACCAGGTATCAAAGTGCATTTGAAATTCAATATTAAATTTTATGATGACAATATAATAGGAGGAAAAATCTGTGCAGCATACGCTAATGAATTGGTTGGTAAAAATGGAAGTGATAATGTTTTACTAGCCTTTATTATGGGAGATCAAGCAGCATATTTAAGTTCTTTACCAAATGATAATGCGATCATCACAGAATTACTTCAAGAACTCGATACAATGTATAGCGGACAAGCAAGTGCCAGTTTTATTGCTGGACATGTAGAAGATTGGTCGAAACATCCATTTATCATGGGAGCTTATTCACATAGTACGGTCAATATGGGAAATGCTAGAGAAGTAGCCGCAAAATCAGTAAACGATAAATTATTTTTCGCAGGTGAAGCCATGAATTTAAACGGACATCATCAAACAGTATTTGGAGCTGCTGAAACAGGTTATAGAGAAGTTATAAATATTTTAAATTCAGTTACTAAATGAACTATTTTTACTTTATACTAATTCTTTCAATGGTAACATTCAATACCTTTTCTCAACGATTATCTATTGGCGTAAACTACGCTTATCTAATAAATCCAAAATGGGATAAAATGATTCAAACGTATAATTTCAATCATCCCTTTCTAAATGAAAAACAACCTTTATTGATGAATGGAATTTCTGCAGATGTCAATTATTTTTTCAAATCAGAAAAGAAAATTAAAAAAGGATTGAATTTAAGTTATTCAAACTATCGTAGTTACGCTGAAAACAATTCTTTCAATTGTAAAATAAATGTACACA
>CALPUT020000306.1 GCA_943326825.2 Chryseobacterium gleum
CCAACAATTTCAAAAACAGGTACATTAACTGCACTTTCGACAACTTATGGAACAGCAAGTTCAACAGCAAGTTTTACCGTTTCAGGCTCGTCACTAACAAATGATATTTTAATTACACCGCCAGCAGGTTTTGAAGTTTCTAAAACTGTAGGTGGGGCATCTGGTTTTGCTTCAACTCAAACGTTAGCTCAATCTAGTGGAACAGTTAATTCAACCACTATTTATATCCGTTTAGCTGCAGCAACTGCTTTTGGTTCTTATTCTGGGGATGTTGCATTGACCAGTTCAGGAGCAACTACTGTTAACTTAGCGACTGCTTCAAGTACTGTTTCTAAAAAAGCATTGACCATTACAGGTTTATCAGGAACTTCTAAAACATATGATAGAACAACTTCAGTTGTTGTTACAGGTACTGCAACTTATTCAGGTTTAGTAAATAGCGAGTCGTTTTCAGTAACGGATGCGGTGACTTGGGCTTTCCCGAATGCTACAGTTGGTTCAAATAAAACGCTAACACAAACAGGATCTTTTACAGTGCCAAGTAGTAATTATTCAATTACGCAACCTACTGTAACAGCATCGATAACAGGATTATCATTGACCTTAACTTCAGCATCAGCGAATAATAAAACATATGATGGAACGACTTCTGCGGTAATTACAGGGACATTAAATGGAATAATTTCTCCTGATGTAGTTACTTTATCGGGAACAGGAACGTTCGCTAGTGCAAATGTTGCAAATGGTATTTCAGTAACATCAACATCAACATTAGGAGGTGCAAATTCTGGAAATTATACTTTGACACAACCTACAGGACTTTCGGCAAACATTACTCAAGCTTCCCAAACAATTACTTTTGGAGCATTAGCAAGTAAAACAACAAGTGATGCAGCATTTACATTAACAGGATCTGCTAGTTCTGGATTAACAGTTACTTATTCAAGTTCAAATCCATCAGTTGCAACAGTTTCAGGAACTACAGTTACAATTGTTGGTGCCGGAACGACAACCATTACAGCTTCACAAAGTGGAAGTACTAACTATTCAGCAGCATCGAATGTTGCTCAATCTTTCATAGTAACTCAAAGTTCTGCGCCAACGGATTATTATCGATCACTAAATACGACAGGTAACTGGAATTCAGCTTCAGCTTGGCAATCTTCAGCAGATAATACATCTTGGATAACTGCTACATTAGTGCCAACAAGTGCTGCAAATTTGATTACAATTCAAACAGGACATACAATTACAATTAATGCAGACGCTTCAGCTTCAACTATATTAATAAATGGAACATTGAGTTTTGATGGTAATTCAAGCCGTAATTTTAATGTTACAGGTGATATTTCTATTTCTTCAACAGGAACTTTTAATGCTCCAAATTCTTCTGGTTATGCTTATTTAACTACAACCGGAAATATTGTCAATAATAATGTGTTAGATTTTTATACGAATGGATCTTGTGATGTGACATTTAACAAAAATGGAAATCAAACGATATCAGGAACAGGTGGGACTACAAAATTCAATGTTATGACAGTAGATATGGGTACTTCAAGTGCAAATATTCTAGAAATTATGCCGACTAATTTTTCAACGAATACAGAATTTTTACATTATTCAGCTAATACTGCAAATGAATTAATCAATGGAACAATTAAGTTTTCAGGAACTTATACGTATTCAAATCAAATATTTTATACTGGAAAATCTCATGAAATTCTTTCTACTTGTGGTTTTTGGTTAAATAATCCAAATGTTACGATTACATCAAGTGCTGATTCATGGGATGTTTCTGGTTATCTTAGAATTACTCAAGGTACAATGAATATAGGGACTTTATCAGGAAATAGTTTAAGAGCCAAAGGTAATTCGGCGATAATTATTATTGAAGGTGGAAATTTAAATATTGCCGGTAGAATTGCTCCTACAACTGCAGGAGCAAATCCATACACTTATACACAAAGTGGAGGAGTAGTTTTATTAAATATTTACGGAAGTGCTTCAGGAAGTATAGCCGCATTTGATATGAGTTCAAATTCATCTACGTTCAATATGTCTGGAGGAACAATTGTTATTAGAAATAAAACAAGTAACTCTAAAGATTATTACAATATAGCTGGAACATATAATGTTACTGGAGGAACAATTCAATTTGGGGATGCAAGTACTTCAAATAGTCAGGTGTTTACAATTAGTTCTTCGGCTGATATGCCAAATATAATTGTTTCAAATGCAACATCTCAATCAACAAAGCCAACTGTAAAATTAGCATCAAATATTAATATAATAGGAAGTTTAACAATTATGTCAGGAACGACATTGGATGCAAGTTATAATTCAGGTACAACAAGCTATGATATTGCTTTGTCAGGCACTTGGTCAAATAGTGGTACATTCACAAACAGATCAAAAACAGTAACGTTTAGTGGTTCAACATCTCAAGATATTAACGGTTCAACTGAAACGAATTTTTATAATATGACCGTTAATAATTCAAGCGGTGTTACTATTACTCAAGGTCCATTGATTTCTAATTTATTAACTTTTACTTCAGGTAATATTATTGCATCTTCAATATCTGAGCCGATTATTATAGAAACATCAGGATCTGTAACTGGGCAAGCAGATACAAAGTGTGTTGTAGGTTATTGTAAGAAAAATACTAACTCCACTTCGAAATTTACATTTCCTGTTGGAACGTCAACAAAATATAGACCAGCTTCAGTAACACCAACTACTGCTTCTGCAACATCTTGGAATGTGAAGTATTTTAATTCAAGCTATTCTGATTTAACATTATTAGATATTACGAGTGTTAGTAATGTCGAGTACTGGACAATTGATCGATCTGGAGCTTCGCCTTCAAATTCTACTGTTGAATTGTCATGGGATGCGAGTAGTAATATTACATCACTTACAAATTTAGTTGTAGCGCATTATAATGGAACAGATTGGGAAAGTGCAGGAAATAGTTCTTCTAGTGGTACTACATCATCTGGTTTTGTTTCGTCAACAAGTTCTTGGTCAGCTTATAGTCCGTTCACACTTTCAGTGAATTCATCAATTGCATTGCCGATAGAATTAATTTCATTTAATGCAAAAAAGCATGAAGATAATGTGCAGATTTATTGGGAGACAGCATCAGAAATTAATAATGATTACTTTATAGTTGAGAGAAGTTTTGATGGTGTTCATTTTTCTCCGATTTCAAGAATAAATGGAGCAGGTAATTCTACTCATATCATAAATTATTCAATCGAAGATCAAGATTATGTAAATGGAATCAATTACTATCGATTAACACAAGTTGATTTCAATGGTGATGAATCGATTTCTAAGATAGTAGCTGTTGTCATGACGAAAAGAATGGGAACAGTTATTAAAGTAATTAATACACTTGGTCAAGAGGTGAATGAAAATTACTCAGGAATTGTATTTGATGTTTATTCTGATGGAACTTCAATTAGGAGAATTCAATAATAAAAATATACGACAAAAAAAACCGATTCAAAATACTTGAATCGGTTTTTTTATGATTATTAATCGAAATTAATCTTTCAAAATATTTCTAGAAATAACGATTTTTTGAACTTCTGAAGTTCCTTCGTAAATCTGAGTAATTTTAGCATCACGCATTAAACGCTCAACATGGTATTCTTTTACGAATCCGTAACCACCGTGAATCTGAACAGCTTCAACTGTTTGTTCCATAGCTACTTTTGAAGCGTATAATTTCGCCATTGCTCCAGATTGATCGTAGTTTCTACCA
>CALPUT020000307.1 GCA_943326825.2 Chryseobacterium gleum
AACTTTTCAGCTGAAACTATGAAATCAATGTTTGATCCATCTCAATACAAAAAAATCACAGAAGAAACATTTTCTTCATTTTTTAAAAAAAATGATTTGAATACATTGATTGAGTCAAACGCTAAAATGATTCAAGATTTTTTTGCTAACCAAAAAAATACATCAAAAGAGTACCAAGATTTTTGGAATATGTTTACTTCAAAATTCCCTCATATGTTCTCTAATGATTTAGGAAAATTTAATGATGTTTTCACAAATGTGACTACTTCTTATACTGAATTATTTGCTCCTGCTTTGAAATTAGTTTCAAACACTAAAGAAAAAGAAAATATTGAATTATTGATTTCAACTCTTGATAAGTCTTCAAACTACAGTGTTAAATTAGCTCAAATTCAATACTTATTATACACAACTGGTCAGAAAGTGTCTGAAGAAGTAGCAACTAATATTGCTGATAAAGTTAAAAATCAAGATGTTAATACTACATTTCAAGTTTTCTTCAATGAATGGGTTTCAATAAATGAAAAACATTACACTGAATTATTTGGAACAGATGAATTTTCTAAATTGAAAGCAGAAGTTTTAACTTTATCATTAGAAGTTAAAACAAATATTGAAAAACAATTTGAAACTAGAATCGAACATTTACCTTTAGTAGTTAAATCTGAAATGAATGAATTATATCAAACTATTCATGATTTGAAAAAAACAATTAAAGCTTTAGAGATAAAAGTTAATATTGCAAAAGCAGAAAATAATAGTACAACTAAGACGACTACTGTAGCTAAAAAGCAAACAGTTTAGTTCCTAACAAATACTTTTAAAAGGGAAATTTTATTTCCCTTTTTTTTTACAACAAAATTAAATTTTTTCTAAATGAAATTAAATAATATTGATATTCTTCAAGAATTATCGGCTAATACATCAAAAATTGTAAAAGGAATTGAAACTCTAAATGAAATTAAGGAAGTTGAAATTGCAATTACTCCAAAAACATTGGTCTTTCAAGATGAAAAAGTAAAATTATTTAGATACAATAGAGATACTAAAGCTACATATAAAACTCCAGTTTTAATTGTGTATGCATTAGTAAATACTTATCAGATGCTTGATTTACAACCTGATAGGAGTTATATCAAAAATTTACTTGAAGCTGGTTTGGATGTTTATCTAATAGATTGGGGGTATCCAACTAAAATGGATAAGTATTTATCTATGGATGATTATATAAATGGTTATATTGATAATTGTGTTGATTTTGTAAGAACTGAAAATAAAGTTGATAAAATAAATATTTTAAGTATTTGCCAAGGTGGAACTTTTAGTTTGATTTATTCAGCATTACATTCAGAAAAGATTAAAAATTTAGTGACTCATGTTACTCCTGTTGATTTTTCAATTAATGATGGATTATTATTTAAGTGGAGTAAAGAAATGGATTTCAAAGCAGTGGTAGCTGGTTTTGATGGTATCGTTCCAGGTAGTTTTTTAAATGAAGGGTTTGAAATGCTAAAACCGATGATGAAGTTTCACAAATCGTCAGGTTTGATGAATTCATTAGAGGATAAAACGAAGTTGACTAACTACTTAAGAATGGAGAAATGGATTTCAGATAGTCCAGATCAAGCAGGTGCATGTTTTTTACAATTTATGGAAGATTTATACCAACAAAATAAATTAATCAAAGGTGAATTGGTTGTTGGTGAACACAAAGTAAATCTGAAAAATTTAAATATGCCTGTTTTAAATATATATGCTACTGAAGATCATTTAGTTCCACCAACTGCTACAACGCCTTTAGGTGATTACGTTGGGACAAAAGATTATGAAGTGTATCGTTTTGAAGGAGGTCACATTGGTGTTTTTGTTGGGAATAGATCTCAAAAAGAATTAGCTCCAAAAGTTGCTAATTGGTTAAAAGAAAGGGATTAGAATTTATATATTTTTTAATTTTAATTGCTGAAAATCATATGGTTTTCAGCAATTTTTGTTTTGTATCAATTACATTTTGGCTACCTTTATGGCTATGGAAAATATTGAAGAGCTTATATTTGCTATAAATTCTGATGCTGAGTTTGAAAAAATGGCATTAGAAGTTTTTCATTTACAAAAAGAAAATTGCTCAGTTTATGCTCAATATTTAACATCATTGAATAGGAAAGATCCAGAGTATATTCATGAAATTCCATTTTTACCGATTTCATTTTTTAAAACACATAGTGTAAAAACAGAAAATTTACCGATTCATTTCGATTTTTTGAGTAGTGGAACAACAGGTATGGCAAGAAGTAAACATTCTGTTCAAAAACCTTATATGTATGAAAAATCTTTTGAGTTAATTTACAAGGATTTTATCGGTTCACCAGAAGAGCAAGTAATTTTAGCTTTATTACCAAATTATATTGAACAAGGAAACTCTAGTTTGATATATATGGTGGACAATTTAATTAAAGCAACAAAATCTGAATTGTCAGGATTTTTTCTTGAAGATTACAAAGGGCTTTTGGATAGATATTTGAAAGCAGTTGAACTAGGTAAAAAAGTAGTTTTGTTTGGCGTTTCTTATGCTTTATTAGATTTAGCTGATATGAAAATCGATTTATCTAAAGCTCAAATTATCGAAACAGGAGGCATGAAAGGGCGAAGAAAAGAAATGGCGAAAGAAGAATTACACGATTTTTTGAAGAAAGGATTGAATGTGGATTATATTTCTTCTGAATATGGAATGACAGAATTATTTTCTCAATCATACAGTGATAAAGAAGGTATTTTTGATTCTCCAAAATGGATGAAAATTTTTATTCGTGAAACAAATGATCCATTTCATTTTATAGAAGATGGAAAAACAGGAGGTATTAATGTCATTGATCTTGCGAATTTATATTCATGTAGTTTCATTGAAACACAAGATTTAGGAAAGAAATTTGGTGATTCTTTTAAAATATTAGGGAGATTTGATCATTCTGATTTGAGAGGATGTAACTTGATGGTAGAATAATTAATTACAAATTATAGATTTCATATTTTTATCCCATTAATGATTTCTTTTTGCTCTTCAACTGTCAACAATAAACTATCAATTATAAAACTAAAACACATATCTTTACAAAACAAATTAAACGATATGACAACACAAACAGTTATTATATTATTAGTAATAGGTTTAATAGCAGGAATTCTCAGTGGTTTCGTAGGTGTAGGTGGTGGAGTTGTAATCGTGCCTGCCTTAATTTATTTTTTAGGGTTAACTCAACATCAAGCACAAGGCACAAGTTTATTCATATTGTTATTACCTGTTGGTTTGCTGGCGGTTAATAATTACTCAAAGACAGGTAATATAAATTGGACTTATGGGATTATTATTGCTTTAGCATTTATTATAGGCGGATATTTTGGATCTAAAATTTCTTTGAGAATTTCTCCAGGTAAAGTGAAATTTGTATTTGGAATTTTAATGGCATATGTTGCATTTCGTTTTTTAATATCAGGTTATAGCGCCCTATCTAATGAAAAATAATTTAGAAGAATTTATTAAGTCTAAATCACTTGAACTTTTTGAAAAAGTAAAAGGATATAGAGAATATATACATCAACATCCGGAACTTTCTTTTCAAGAAGAAAAAACAATGGAGTTTGTAGCAAATGCATTGTCAAATTTGAATATTCCATTTACTAAAGGTTTTGGTGGGACAGGAATCGTTGGATTTATCAAAGGCAAACATCATTCTGATGAAATGGAATGTATTGGTTTAAGAGCCGATTTAGATGCTTTACC
>CALPUT020000308.1 GCA_943326825.2 Chryseobacterium gleum
ATAGGCAATGTTTCCATAATTGTAGGCGTTGGTTAAATGACCGATTGTATCAATTATTATTACTTTCTCATCTGTTATTTTAGTTCCTTTTAATAGAGAAGTGAATCGAATATATTTAACAGTAAGTTCATTTGAAATTGCGTCTATGTGTTTTACGCTAATATCATGCGGTGCTATAATTACCTTTTGATTAATTAGATCAGAATTGATGAACGGTAAAATAATTTGTTCATCTTCCGGCCAAGAACTACCTAAGATAAAAGCCTTCTCACCGTTTAAAAATTCATCTAAAATATCATTTGGTTCAAGCTGTTTTTTGTTTTCAATCACTCGGTCATAACGAGTGTCACCTGATACGATAGATTGATTTATACCAATTGAGTGAAGTAATTTTTTGGAATGATCATCTTGAACATAAAAGAAATCAAATTGCCTCAAAATTTTTCTAAAAAAACTACCTTGAGGTTTGAAAAAGTGTTGTTTTTCTCTGAAAATTGCACTCAATGAAAAAAGTTGTGCTTTATTTTTTTTTGCTTCGAAAATATAATTTGCCCAAAATTCATATTTCACAAAAAAGACTTTTTTCGGTTTAAAATAAGCGATAAATTTCTTAGCGTTTTTAGGCGTATCAGAAGGTAAATAACAAACATAATCAGCTTGGTGTTTACGTTTGTGAAAATGTAAATATCCTGAAGGTGAAAAAAAAGTAACTAAAATAAAAATACTTGAATCTTTTTCTTTCAATAAATTAATTACTGGTAACGCTTGGTCAAATTCACCTAAAGAAGCACAATGAAACCAATAAACATTATCGTTTTTTAATTCTGGTAACTTCTTCAAAAAATCCCTTCTTCCATCAATCCATTCTTTTGCTTTTGGATTAAAAAAAGAGGCGATGAAAATAAAAATAGAGTAAAATCTTATTCCTAAATTGTATAGAAAATGCATATTAATCGAAATAAAATTCTTTTGGTAATCTTTTGTAGATAGGAATAAACCATCCAATTTTAAAACCAAATTGTAGATCTATCATCGTTTTTTTTGATACAGGAATTTCTGGTTGGTCAAAAAATACGGTTCTCATATTTTTCGTAAATCCTTGTTGAGCATAAAAACCACCGTAAAAGTTAATTAAACCTCTATTAGCCATTAAAGCATAACCTACAAATTCATGTAAATTTGGTCCCATTGACAAACGATCGTATCCTTTTTTATATTTCAATTCTATTGAAGGGACAACTTGATCTTGCGTTTCCACTCTTGTTTTGTGTCCTAAAAACCCAACTCCACCATGAACGAAAATTCCAGAATTAGCATTTGGACTTAGAATAGGAAATACTTTACCGATTGAAAGATTAACATTTATACCACGAGCATAAACAACAACTTTAGCAATGTCGCCATTCATATCTGTAATATTCCCGTATGAATCAACAAGATTATCGAAAAGTCCTTTAGTTCTTACATCATTTCCAAAAATGTAATTAGCATCCACGCCTAAAAATAAATTTTTACTTGTCTTATAGCCAGCTAAGAATCCTACGTGATTTAAAAAACCATATCTCAAAGCTAAATCTCCTTGTGTCCAATTTGCACCATAATGTATTGCTACCCATGGAGTAGCTATAATTGAATCTTTTACATTCCTCTGATTAAAAGCAAAATGAGAAAACAAAAGAAAAAGGAAGGATACTACTATTTTATGTTTCATAAGAATCAAAAGTAGTAGCTTTTTTCTAATTAGCGAAATTATTGATAATGAATATTCAACGTCAAAATTACACAGTAAAGTTCGAAGAAAATAATTTATTGAATAACAGAGTGTTGAAAAAAAAGGGAATAGACATGTGAATTCTATATTTATTAATGTGTAGTTTTCAATTATTAAATAGCCAAGTTGTGATTGGCATAAATCTTGCACATTTTTTAATATTGAAAAAGTATTTTGTCATATCGTTTTTTCCTATTGTTATTTTCCTTTCCTACTTTGGAAGTGGAGAATTATTAAATGCGAATGTATTTACGGATTTTCAATTAGCGCATTATACGGATGAAACGGTTGAAGAAGAAATTGAATGTCAAGATTCAGTTCTAAATTATTCGCTTTTGAACGACAGAATACATAATTATATAAGGGATTCATATAAAAATGGAATTGGTATATTAACGAAAAAAAACACGGTTAATTCACTTTTAAAAAAAGGAAAATTGATAGAATTGAAAAATAATTCTTATTATTTTGTCGACACAATGTTTTACAGTTATCCATTTCTAACTCCTTCAGCAGTAGTATTATTAGATGAAATAGGAATTGCTTTTCAAAAAAGATTAGTGAATACGAAAATGCAAAACACACGATTTTTTATTACATCAGCATTAAGAACGAATAAATCGGTTAAAAGACTCAGAAAGCGAAATGGAAATGCTACTAAGTTTAGTGCTCATTTACACGGTACGGCTTTTGATTTGGCTTACGACGAATTTTTGGCAACTGAAAAACCAACCGTTGCAGAAATTAATTGTTTGAAAGATATTTTAGCGGAGATTTTATTGGATTTAAAATTACAAGAAAAATGTTGGGTGACTTATGAAGTTAATCAAGCATGTTTTCACGTTGTTACAAAATAAAAGGTTGTACTTAATCTTAAAAAGTTTAATTTTTCTTTTGACTTTTATTAACGCTTAAAAAAATCGAATTTTCCGATTGAAATATGTATATTTACCCTTTTTTATTGGTGTATAATGCAAGAAAATAAAATTCAAGTGGATAAAATACAAATGGTTGATTTGGTAGCTCAATACCAAAACATTAAGTCTGAAATAGATACGGCTATTATGAGTGTGATCGAAAACGCTCAATTCATTAATGGTCCCGAAGTAGCTGCTTTTCAAAAAGAACTTGAAAATTACTTGGAAGTGAAACATGTGATTCCATGTGCAAATGGAACAGATGCTTTGCAAATTGCATTAATGGCCCTTGGTTTAAAACCAGGAGATGAAATTATCACACCTTCTTTTACTTACATCGCAACGACAGAAGTGATGGCCCTTTTAGGGTTAAAACCTGTTTTTGTAGAAGTAAATCCAGATACATATTGCATTGATGCTTCAAAAATTGAAGCTGCAATTACTGAAAACACGAAAGCAATTGTTCCAGTTCATTTATACGGTCAAGCAGCACCTATGAATGAAATTATGGAAATAGCTAAAAAACATAATTTGTTTGTCATTGAAGATAACGCCCAAGCAATTGGATGTGATTACACTTTGTCAAATGGTGAAACTGTAAAAACGGGTACAATTGGAACGATAGGTTGTACATCTTTTTTTCCTTCAAAAAATTTAGGTTGTTATGGTGATGGAGGAGCAATTTTCACTAACGATTCTGAATTAGCAGTTAAAATTAAGATGATTTCAAATCATGGTCAGAGTAAAAAATATTACCATGATGTAGTTGGTTGTAATTCACGTTTAGACAGTGTTCAAGCAGCGATTTTAAGAATCAAATTAAGAAATTTAGATACGTATAATGCTTCAAGAAATGAAGTTGCAAACTATTACGATCAATTTTTCGCTCAATTTCCTCAATTAAAAACACCAGTAAGAGCTGAAAATTCAACACATGTATTTCACCAGTATACATTGCAAGTTGAAGGGTTAAACAGAGATGAAATGAATAAATTTTTAGAAGAAAGAGGAGTTCCTTCGATGATTTATTATCCTGTTCCAGCTCACAGACAAAAAATGTTTGAATCTTTTGGAAGTTCTTCAAC
>CALPUT020000309.1 GCA_943326825.2 Chryseobacterium gleum
AATTGATCGTGACGTTGTTCATCCGTTTTATAATCATAGTCTTTCAAAGCAATTAAAAAGCGATTTACAATTGGCAAATTCGGTGCGATTAATCGTTTTGTTTTCGCTAGATAGTTTTCACCTACTGAATAACGCCAATCGGCATCAAATGACCGTAAATTCATCGTGACGATTATCATTTTTAAAGGCATTTCTTCTGGAATATTTTTCAATACAGCCAAATAGGTTCCAGCATGTAAACCAGGTTTATCAACTGTTCCAATTTTTTTATCTTTCAATAATGAATCGAGCATGATACTGATACTGTGTCTTCCTTTTTTCGGATCAACAACATGGAAATTAGAAGATTCACCAAAATAGATGTTTTCAGTATTTGCTGGTAATTCCCAAAAACTTTCCAATGAATCACTATGGTTTCCAACATCTTTTTTCCAATAGGTCACTTTATACAATTGATTGGCAATCAGTAAAAAAATACCAACTACCATCATTCGTGTAAAGAAATATTTGAAAAATTCCATCTTAAAATTGAAAATAAATGAATGGTTGCATATCAGTTCCAGATTGACTCATAATCAAAAATCCTAGGAGAAAATAAATTCCCCATCTGAAATAAATGGATTTATCATTGAGCCAAGTTCCAAAGTTTGAATGTCTAGTCAAGAAATCAAAACAAATAAAGATCATTAGAATTACAACTGTCTCTATACTTGGTAGTTCATATGATAATCGGAAATTATGAAATAGATTTTCAAAGAAAAGAGTCGCAACTTCAATCGAAGGACTTCTGAATAAAACCCAAAGACAACTTACGACTATAAATACTATTCCACCTTTTAAAATGTTTATAAAGAGTGATTTACTTTTTTTATCAAAACCGGTTAATTTTTCAATGATGATGATCATTCCATGTAAAACTCCCCAAAGCACAAAAGTCCAATTTGCTCCATGCCAAAATCCGCTTATGAAAAATACGAGTAATGTACTCAAGATCCATTTTGTCAATGTCGTTCTATTTCCACCTAAAGGATAGTAAATATAATCCCTGAACCAAGTAGTTAAGGTGATGTGCCATTTTCTCCAAAAAGTCGTTAACGATTGGCTAAAATAAGGTGTTTTGAAATTTTGCGTTAAGTTGATGTTGAATAACTTTGCGATACCCAAAGCAATTGTCGTGTAGCCATTAAAATCACAATAGATTTGAAATGAATAAAGGAACATCGTAAGCAGCAAGTTTATACTACTGGTAGTTGAAATGTTAGCGTAACTCTGATCAACAAGAATGGAAATATTATCTGCAACAACCATTTTTAAGAAAAAGCCATAAAGGATCATTCTAAAACCGATGGAAAAATTTTCTCTAGATAGAATTGCTTTTTCTTTGAATTGAGGCATTAAAGTAGAGAAACGTTCAATTGGTCCGGCGACTAAAAGAGGGAAGAAGCTGACATATAAAATAAATGTAAAAACATTTCTTTCTGGTTGAATTTTATTCTTGTAAACATCTAGCGTGTAGCTGATTGTATGGAATGTGTAGAATGAAATTCCAATGGGTAAAATAATGTCTAAAAATTCAATTGGTTGATGTTCAATTTTAAATTTGATAAAGAGTGTATTTAAATTTTCAATGATAAAATTTGAATATTTAAAGTAAAATAACAAACCAAAATTGATGATTAAACTGCCAAAAAGTATGATTTTCCGATGAATTTTAGAAAAGAATCTGCTAATTAAAATTCCAGCAAAAAAGTTTGTGAATGTTGTCGTTAGCATCAGTAAGAGATACAACGGATTCCAACTCATGTAAAAGTAGAAACTTGCTGCAATCAATAAGTAGATTCTAAAATTTGGACGTAGAACGTAGAATAGAAAAACTATTAGTGGAAGAAAATAAAGGAATTCAACAGAATTGAAAAGCATCGACTTTATTGTTTTTTATTCTAATGTTCAAATATAAGAAATTACTGAAACTTAAAATTTAGCATTCCATTTGGTGTTTTTCCAAATTTTTTGTTGCTCTTTTGTTAGAAAGGTCCAAGCAACAATTCGACTTGTTTTATTTCCTTGTCCCATCGGGATAGTAATCGTTTCTTCAACTTCTGCTTTTTTCAACGCTTCTTGTATGCTTTTTAAACTGGATTGTTTAGAAACCAATGTGCTAAACCAAAAACATGAATTTCTAAACTGACGACTTTGACGAATCATTGTTCCAATAAATCGCTCTTCACCACCTTCACAGAATAATTCAGCATTTTGACCGCCAAAATTCAATACTGTTTTAGTTGGTTTTTTGTCTGATAAATTCTTGATTTTACGATTCGTTCCTTTTGTTGCTTCTTCTAAAGAAGAGTGAAAAGGAGGATTGCAAATTGTCACATCGATTAATTCATCTTCGTTTAAAACATTTCTAAAAACATCATTTTTAGCAGGTTGAAGACGCAATTCTACTTTCGATTGTAAATTTTCATTTGAATCAATTATTTTTTGAGCCGATTCAATCGAAATAGGATCAACATCGCTTCCAATAAAAGACCAATCATATTCTTTGATACCGATGATTGGATAAACACAATTGGCTCCCACGCCAATATCGACACATTTTACTTTCTGTCCTGTTGGGATTTTACCATAATTGGAAGTTCGAAGTAAATCAGAGATATGATGAATGTAATCAGCTCTTCCAGGAATTGGTGGACAAAGATAATTTTCAGGAATATCCCAATAATTAATTCCGTAATAATGTTTTAATATGGCTTTATTCAACCATTTAACAGCATCTGGGTTTGCAAAATCAATCGAATCATCGCCATGAATATTTGGTTTAACAAATTCACCTAATTCAGAACAACTTTTAATCAAAGCAACAAAATCGTATCGCTCTTTGTGTAGATTGCGAGGATGCAATTTTTCTTTTTCTTTTGGTTGTTCTTTTTTTTTGGCTTTCATGCTTCGAAAATAATGAAGTGTAAAGATATTGATTATTATTAAAGCATTGATTTCTTTGAATTAAATAGTGATTTTAAATTAAAATGTTAAAAGTCGTTAAAGAAGTTTTTTATTCAAAAATATCATTATATTTGTGATATCAATATAATATCAATTTAATTAAAATAATCATGAAAAAAGAACAAGTTTTACAACCATTAAGCGGGAAATTAGCTTTAGTGATGGTTGTTTTATTAATTGTAGGAATCATCGTTGGATTCAGCATTAAAAATTACATTTTAGGAGGAGCTCTAATTCCAGTGGCACTATTGTTATTGATAGGATTAAACGTAATTAGTCCAAACAATTCGAAAGTATTTCTATTGTTCGGAGAATACAAAGGAAGTGTAAAAGAAAATGGTTTGTTTTGGATGAATCCTTTATACACAAGAACGACTTTATCCTTGAAAGCTAGAAACTTTGAGAGTGAAAAGATCAAAGTGAATGATAAAATGGGAAACCCAATTTTGATTAGTGTTATTTTGGTTTGGAAAGTAGAAGATACTTACAAAGCAACGTTTGATGTAGACAATTACCAAAATTTCATTAAAGTACAAACGGATTCAGCTGTTCGTAAATTAGCCGGTTCATTTCCTTACGATCATTTCGAAGATGAACGAGCAACAGTGACATTAAGTACAAATTTTGATGATGTTAATTCTGCTTTAGAAAAAGAAATCACAGAACGTTTAGTTTTAGCTGGAATTGAAGTAATTGAAGCAAGAATTGGTTATTTAGCTTATGCTCCAGAAATTGCTCATTCAATGTTGAGAAGACAA
>CALPUT020000310.1 GCA_943326825.2 Chryseobacterium gleum
CTTCATTGGTTAAGAAATTAGAAGAATTAGGGATTGGTCGCCCGTCAACTTATGCTCCAACAATTTCAACAATTCAAAAACGTGGTTACGTTGAGAAAAAAGAAAGAGATGGTGAAGAGCGTAAATTTAAAGTGGTTGAGTTAAAAAGTGATTCAATAACTGAAGTTGAGAAAACAGAAGTTACAGGCAAAGAGAAAAACAAACTTTCTCCAACAGATATTGGTATTGTTGTAACAGATTTCTTAATTGAACATTTTGATCGTATTTTAGATTATCATTTTACAGCAAAAGTTGAAGCTGAATTTGATGAGATTGCTAATGGAATGAGAGAATGGACTAAAATGATTCATGATTTTTATTCTCCATTTCATAAAAGTGTTGAAGATACGTTAGAGCATTCAGATAGAGCCACAGGAGAACGTGAATTAGGAATTCATCCAGTTTCTGGTAAGAAAATAATCGTTAGAATTGGTCGTTTTGGACCAATGGTTCAAGTTGGTGATGAAAAGACAGACGGAGAAAAACCACAATTTGCATCATTACAGAAAAATCAATCAATAAACACAATTACGCTTGAAGATGCTTTGGAGTTGTTTAAATTACCAAGAACACTTGGAGAATTTGAAGAGTTAGTAATTAAAGCAAATGTAGGTCGTTTTGGTCCATATATTCAACATGGAAAAGCGTTTGTTTCAATTCCAAAAGAAGAAAGTCCAATGTCAATAGATTTGGATAGAGCGATTGAATTGATAAAAGAGAAAAGAGAGTCAGATGCGAATAAAATCATTAAAACATTCGCAGAAGATGTTGATACGCAGTTATTAAATGGCCGTTGGGGACCATATTTAAAAATTGGAAAAGAAAATTATAAATTACCCAAAGATTCGAATGTAGAAGCATTAACATATGAAGAGTGCATTCATATTTCAGAAAATCAACCAGCAGGTAAAAAGAAATTTGGAGCTAAAAAGACGGTAGCTGAAGTAAAGAAACCGGCAGCAAAGAAAGCACCGGCGAAAAAACCAGCGGCAAAGAAAGCTGCTCCAAAAAAGAAATAATAAATGAAGCTGTCTGAAAAGGCGGCTTTTTTTGTATTTAAGAAACTAATCAGTCATCTCAATTAGATTTGTATAGCTATTAACTATTAATTTTAACTATAAACTATATCTCGTATGTGATACTAAAATTATAGTTTTCAACTTTCAAATCTTCATTGTTTTTCAAGGATGCTTATAAAGGCAAGATAATTCTGGATAATTTTGAATTTAAATTATACCCATGAAAGACATTTCAATATATTTCCAATCAGTTGATGTTTCTTTTTCTGATAAAGAAGAAACGATAGGTGCTAAAATCAATACGCATACAGAAGGTAATTTTCCTGAACTACAAAAAGATGGTATTGCATTAATATATGTGCCTGAATATAGAAATGGAAATGCATTTTTTCAAGGAAAAGAAAACGATTTATTTAGAAGTTATTTCTATGATTTGTATATAGGTGAGCATTGGAATTCCCCATTGTATGACTTAGGAACAATTTTGCCGGGAGGGACAATTGAAGACACCTATTTTGCAGTTGAACAGGTTATTGCTGAATTAGTTAAAATAGGCGTTATCCCAATGGTTGTGGGAGGTACTCAAGACATGACATTTGCTTTATATAAAGGGTATGGTAAACTTGAGCAAATGGTAAATATTTGTTCAATTGATAGCAAGTTAGATTTAGGTAATCCAGAAGGAGATTTAAATAAAGACGGATATTTAAGCCATATAATGCTTGAACGACCTTGTTATTTATTTAATCATGATAATATTGGTTGTCAAGCTCCATTTGTAAGTTCTGGTGAATTAATTTTATTTGATAAGTTGTATTTTGATATTTGTCGTTTAGGTGAATTTAATGCAGATTTTAAAATAGCTGAACCACATTTAAGAAATGCAGATATACTTTCTTTAGATTTAACATCAATTAAAAGTGATGATTTCAGAGGGGAATACTACGATTCTCCAAACGGTTTTACTTCTGATCAAATTTGTCAAATTGCTAAATATGCTGGAATTAGTGATAAATTAACTTCGTTCGGTATCTTTAATTTTTATTCAGTTGGACTTCAAAAATCAGCTCATCATTTACTTTCTCAAATTTTTTGGTATTTCATTGATGGGGTTTCTATGCGTAAAGGAGATTTCCCAATTGGAAGCAAAAAAGATTATGTAAAATTTTCAGTAAACTTGGATGATTTTAAAGATGAGATTGTTTTTTATAAAAGCAATAAGTCTGAAAGATGGTGGATGGAAGTGCCATATCCTCCGCAAGATCAAATGAAATATGAGAGACATCATATGATTCCATGTGATTATAGTGATTATGAATTGGCGATGAAAAATGAAATCCCGAATTTATGGTGGAAAACCTATCAGAAATTGGGGTAGCTAAATGCTTTTAAGAGACTGTTTTTCAGTCGTCATTTTTTAAATTACTTGTTTTATTTTTAACATAAAATAGAAAATCAACCTTTATTAGTGAAATCTATATTTAAATAAATTGTAAAATATTTTCCATTTTTTAATAATAAAGTGACTAAATGTAAATAAAATTAACTATTTTAGTCGCCAATTGTGTGAACTTTAAACCGGTTTGCATGTGCTATAATTCATAAAAACAAATAAAAGTAATGAATAAAAAAGTACTATTGTTATCTGCTCTTGTGATGTTAACGCTTACATCTGCGTTTTCACAACAAGATAAATTACTTACTCACTTTATATATGATAAAATGAGTTTGAATCCTGGTGCAACTGGGATTGAAGTGGATGGTATTTGTGCTACAAGTGTGTATAGAAATCAGTGGGATAGAGTAGACGGAGCACCAAATTCAGCGGTTTTAAATGTTGAGGCTAATATGAGTAGATTTATGCCTGGAGGTTTAGGTGTTTCATTTTTTCATGATGCAATCGGATTTAATAGACAGAATACAGCATTGTTGAATTATTCATATCCTTTGATTAATTCAAACGGAAATAAATTAGGGGTAGGAGTAGGTTTAGGTTTGATGAATTTAGGAATGAGCCCAACTTGGGTTCCACCAACTTCAGCTGTAGATAATTCATTGCCTACAGGTTTCTCAGGGAATGGCTTAGATTTAAATTTCGGAATTTACTATAAGAGCAATTTAGGTTTTTATGCAGGACTTTCTTCAACTCATTTAAATGCTGCAAGATTGAATAATAAGTTGAGTCAAACATCTCAAGCTTTTGGTGTCAATAGACATTATTATTTAATGGGGGGATACAAAAGAACGTTAGGTTCTAATGCGATAGATGTTCAATTGTTAGCGAGATCGATATTAACTCAAACATCTATAGATGTAAATGCTAGGTTTATGTACAGACAATTAGGTTATGCCGGGTTGTCTTTTAGGAATGCAGATGCAATATCAATAATGTTAGGGTATAATATTTCTAACGGTTTCTTAATAGGTTATGCATATGACTTTACAATAAATAAATTATCTGGTGTTTCTAAAGGTTCACATGAAATAGTGTTAAAATATTGTCGACCAATTCCGGTTCCGCCAATTGCTATTTCAAGACATCCTAGATGGTTGTAAAAAAAAATAATTATAAATAATGTAACCAAATCTAAACGATTTGCGTTATAAAGTACAAGGGTAGAGCTGTGATGTTGAATTACAGGGTTTATTCAAAAAAATATAAAAAGTAATAAGGATGAGAAGACTTTTGTTATTTGGTTTAGTA
>CALPUT020000311.1 GCA_943326825.2 Chryseobacterium gleum
CCCATTTCTATTTAAACTCATTCTAAATTGACCTTCATGACAATCAAATGACATTTCTTTTTGATCTGTAGATTAAATTTGTGTTAAAATAGGATAAAATGCTCAACAACTTTCATAGTATTGCGTTTACCCACAGGAACTTAGATGTTTCAGACATTGGTAAACTTCATATCGAAGAAGCAAGACAACAGGAGCGATTATTGGCGTTGAAAGAGGAATTACACTTAGATGAACTAATGTTTTTATCTACTTGTAACCGTGTTGAATTCTTATTTTGTACTACCGAAACAACCAATTTTGACTTTTTAGTTCAATTTTTTCATACACTTTACCCAGATTTTACAACAGAAACGGTTCATCTTTTTGCTGAAAAATCAGCTGTTTTTGTTGGTATTGAGGCTGTTGAACATTTATTGTGTGTTGCCTCTTCTATCGATTCAATGGTAATCGGTGAAAGAGAAATCATTACGCAAGTTAGAAATGCATTCGAGCAATCTAAAAAAATGGGCTTAACTGGTGATTTCATTCGTTTGGTATTACGTCAAACAATTGAGACTGCTAAAAAAGTATATACTGAAACAAGTATTGCAACAAAACCAGTATCTGTTGTTTCTTTAGCTTATCACCGTTTACGTGACATGAATATTCCAATGTCTGCTCGTATTCTGATTATTGGAGCTGGAACTACGAATACCAATATGGCTAGATTCCTTCGTAAGCATGGATTTAAAAACTTTGTTGTTTTCAATAGAACTTTTTCTAAAGCTGAGTCATTAGCGAAAGATTTAAAAGGAAATGGCTATCCATTAACAGATTTAGCAACTTATACAGATGGTTTTGATGTCATCATCACTTGTACAGGTTCTGATTCACATATTATTACTCCAGAAATTTATTCTCAATTATTACAAGGAGAAAAAGATCGTAAAGTTGTTATCGACATTGCTTTACCGCAAGATTTACACCCTTCAATTGTTGAACATGAAGTTGTAACACATATTTCTGTTGAAGCGCTTCAGAAAATTTCGAATGCGAATTTAAAAGAACGTTCAAAAGAAATTCAACATGTGGAAGAAATCATCAACGAATCAATTTTTGAATTCAAACATATTCATAAAATTCGTTCAGTTGAATTAGCAATGAGAGAAGTTCCTCAAAAAGTGAAAGAAATTAGAGAAACTGCTGTTAACGAAGTTTTCAAAAATGAATATGAATTATTAGACGATAATTCAAGAGAAATTTTGGATAAAATCATCGGCTACATGGAAAAGAAATACATGAGTGGACCTATGATTTTAGCAAAAGAAATACTATTAAAAAAATAAAATACTATGCAACACATTGTAATCGGTTCAAGAGGAAGTGATTTAGCTTTATGGCAAGCAAATCATGTTAAAAGACAATTGGAAGATTTAGGTTGCACAGTAGAAATAAAAATTATCATTACACAAGGTGATGCCATTCAAAATTTAAGTTTCGATAAATTAGAAGGAAAAGGATTTTTCACGAAAGAAATCGAAAAAGAATTATTGGAAAAAACGATTGACCTTGCTGTTCACTCTCATAAAGATTTAGAAACAAATTCTCCTGAAGGATTAATCATTGCATGCGTTTCAGAAAGAGAAGATCCATCTGATTTATTGTTAATCGCTAAATCAGCAGTTGATACAAATTCTCAATGGAACTTAAAACAAAATGCAATTGTTGGTACTTCTTCAGCTAGAAGAAAATCACAAGTTGTTCGTTTCAGAGAAGATGTTGAAATCAAAGATTTAAGAGGAAATGTTCCAACTCGTATTCAAAAATTACGTGATGGAAACTACGATGCAATTCTTTTAGCGAAAGCTGGTGTTGATCGTTTACAAATTGATTTGTCTGAATTTGAAGTTGTTGTATTAAATCCAAAAGCATTTGTTCCTGCTCCAGCTCAAGGAGTTTTAGGTTTACAAATTCGTGAAGAAGACACTGCTTTATTTGACATTCTTCAAAAAATGAATCATCCTGAAATTCAAGAACAAATTGCTGTTGAACGTAAAGTGTTGAATTTATTAGAAGGTGGATGTCAATTGCCATTAGGTGTATACTGCGATGAAAATCATACCGTATATGTTTCTCATTCTGAAGATTGGACAACTGGAGCTGCGTGGTATGAATATCAAGCAGAAGAATTAGAAGGTCTAGCAGAATTAATCGTAGAAGATTTAACTTCACCTTTGGAAGACGAAGAACTTTAAAACGTAAGTTCTTGTCCAAAAAGCTTTTCATATCAAAACCTATTCATGAAGTTCAAGAACTAGTTGAATTTTGCAAGAAAAATGATTTTGAATTAGTTGCTCATTCTTTTTTATCGTTCAAAGCGATTCCTTTTAAATTTCCTGAAAATACAGAGGTTATTTTCTTCGGCAGCAAAAGAGGTGTTGAATATTTTATAGATCAACAATCAATACCTGAAAATATTGAAATTGCTTGTGTCGGAAATGGAACGGCGAATTATATAAAATCAAAAGGTTATAATCCATCTTTTATCGGAGAAAAATCAGGGAAAATTGATTCTGTTGCCGAAGATTTTAAAACTTGGTTAGGTGATAGAAAAGTTGTTTTTGCTCAAGCGAAAGATTCTAATCGTTCTATTTCTAGTGTCATTAATTCATCAAATTCAACTGAAATTTCTGTTTATGAAACCATTATCAATTATGCAAAAATTGTAGAAAGTGACATCTATGTTTTTACGAGTCCTTCCAATGTGGATGGCTTTTTAATTGAGAATAGTATATCAGAAAATTCAATCATTATCGCTTGGGGTGATACAACTGAAAAACATTTGATTAAAAATGGTTTGACTGTTCATCAGAAATTAAAAAATTCATCTATCTCGGAATTACTTGAAGTCTTACATTGTTTAAGATAAAACATCGTTTTGTAAAATTTTAATAAATACGTAATTCTACTTATTTTCTATAATTATTAGCGTAATCAAACTTTGTGATTTTTGTAAAAATGTGAATTTTATGTTAATTTTAAATAACTTAAAAAACTGTTTATGAAAAAAGGATTACTAAAATGGTGTTTTTTGGTTTTTTCAATACTTGTAAGTTTTGCATATAATGCGCAAAATTTTGTTTTGACAATGCCAAATACGGACACAACCAATTGCAATGGTATTGCAAAAATTGACACTACTATTTTTCAATCAACTAACTGGTACTGGACAAATAGTTCTTCAAATGTTCTTCAACAAGGAGGAAATAAATTAAACAATTTATGTGCTGGAACTTATATGTTAAAGTATAATGATTCAACTAACACGTTGAATACATATACATTTAATATCGTTTTTTCTGCAAATAACCAAAACAATTGTGCTTCATTAAATGGAACATTCATTGTAAAACCACACAACCCAAATCAAAGCGCTAACTGTAACGGTGGTGCGGCAATAAATGCTTATGGTGGAACTGCGCCTTATTCTTTCCAATGGTCTAACACTGCTGGGGGTTCTACAATCTCAACAAATGATTCTTTATTTAATGTTTGTTCTGGTAACTACTTTGTAAAAATTACGGATGCGAATAACTGTTTCAAAAATATTTCAATGTTTGTGCCACAAGACACAAGTACATCTTCAAACAACTGTTCTTCTTTGAATGGTAACTTCACTGTTAAACCACATAACCCAAACCAAAGTGCTAACTGCAACGGTGGAGCAACTATTAATGCTTACGGTGGTACTGCGCCTTACAATTTCCAATGGTCTA
>CALPUT020000312.1 GCA_943326825.2 Chryseobacterium gleum
CAGCAAAAACACCTAATTGGAGAATGTCTATTTGATTTTTTTGAATGTCTGTTTTATAGCCTAAATTGGATTGTTTAGAAAAAATATCAAAAGCAAGTTCTAATCCAACTTTGGGTTTGAATAAATACCTTGAGAATAAACTTACAGCAAAAACAGGGTATCTTTTGCCACCCGTTGGATATATTTCTTTTTGTGAAAGAATACCAGTTGCTCCATAGTAGAATTTTCTATTTTGTTGAGTGTAGTTTTTGATAGAATCTATCGTTTTTGATTCTCCAATTGTATAACCATAACCCAAACTTAAAAATGGAAGATTTATTCCGAGATTTGGCGTTTTTGATGCAGCATTAGAACAATGCGTGATATCTAGACCTACAGATAATTGATGTCGATTAAATACAAATCTATTTTTTAAAGCGATGCAAATTAGAGCATTCAAATGAGATCCAATTGCGGTGTTTTTAGGATTTGTAATTGGATCGTATTCTTTTGTTCCGTAGGCAAGTCCATTGCCAAGTTTAGCGGTAAGTCGATAGTGTTTTCGTTGAATAACGGGGAATTCAATGAATTGGTAGACACCGTAATATCTGCCCAGTATTTCGTTGTTACTTACAGATCCAGCAAATGCCGTAACACCAATTAAAGGTTTTTTGTAATCTATGTGCCATTGCTTTGAACCATTTGGTTGAATGAAAAAGGAAAGCTCTTGAGCGGATGCTAAAGAGTTTGGTAAATGATATAGTGTATTATGGTGTGCTGCTAAAAAACCTACTTTTGTTCGGGTTTCGATACCCCAAGTAAGATTTTTTTGACTCAACGCAATTTGTGTGATCAAGAGCAAGAAAAATACACCGATAAATTTCATAGAGCAAAGATAAAAATATTGTAATTTTAAAATCAAATTATATACATTTTAATGGATACTCGATTAATTGCTTTTGAACGCTTACTAAACATAATGGATGACCTACGTGAAAAATGTCCGTGGGATAAAAAGCAGACGTTAGATACGCTTAGACATTTAACCATAGAAGAGACGTATGAGTTGACAGATGCAATTCTTCAAAATGATATGCAATCATTGAAAGGGGAGATTGGGGATTTGTTTTTGCATTTGGTTTTTTATTGTAAAATAGGAGAGGAGCAAGAAGCGTTTAATGTAACTGAAGTGTTGAATGCAATTTGTGATAAATTAGTTCATCGTCACCCACATATCTATTCAGATGTTCTTGTTGCTGATGAAGCAGAAGTAAAATCCAATTGGGAAAAATTAAAACTAAAAGAAGGTAAAAAATCTGTTTTGGAAGGTGTTCCTGATTCATTGCCATCGATGGTAAAAGCAAGTCGAATCCAAGAAAAAGTGAGAGGTGTTGGTTTCGATTGGGATAACAAAGAAGATGTTTGGAATAAAGTACAAGAAGAAATTGCTGAATTGAAAGTGGAAATTGATTCGGGATTATCTCAAGAAAAAAAAGAAGAGGAATTTGGAGATGTGTTATTTTCATTGGTCAATTTTGCACGATTTATTGATGTGAATGCAGATGATGCCTTATCAAGAACGAATATTAAATTTAAAAAGCGGTTTCAATTAATGGAAGAGTTAATTTCCAAAGAAAATTTGAAAATTGACGAATTGTCTTTGGTTCAAATGGATGTTTATTGGGAACAAGCAAAGCAAATAATCAAAGGGGATTTTACCGTTTAATCAATATTTTATACCAAAGACACTATTTTTAAGGACTTCATTTTTATTAAGAAATAGAATTTGTATATTCGCCAACAAAACTATATTTACAACACTCAGTTTATGAAATTTTTTACTTCTCTATTTTTCATCCTTTTATTTACAACGATTTCTTTTTCTCAAGAACATACAGTGCGTGGTTTTTTGTATGAAAAAAAGAATGGTGAACCAGTATTATTTGAAAAAGTAATGCTTTTAAATCCAAAAGATAGTAGTATTTATGCTGGTGCATTGACGGATGTAAATGGATTTTTCACGATACCAAAAGTTGAAATAGGGAAGTATATTGTAAAAGTTGAGAATCCAAATTTTGTAACGATCATTGAAAACATTGAAATAAAAACGCCATCTGGAATTACCAATTTGAGATACGATCTTGCAAAACCAGAATTTGCAGTGAAAGAGCTTGAAGAGGCTGTGATTAGTGCAGAAAGCAAAAAGAAAAAAACGGAGGTAAATATTTCTCAAATCAAATTAGATAAAAAAGCGGTTGAACGTATTCCGAGTATTGGTTCTGAGAACGATATTGTTGGAGCAATCAGTGTGACTCCTGGCGTTGTGACAACAGGTGATCAAGGTGGTCAGATGTATGTGAGGGGAGGAACGCCTATTCAAAACAAGGTGATGCTTGATGGAATGACAATTTATCAGCCATTTCACTCGATTGGATTCTTTTCAATCTTCGAAACCGAATTAATTAAAAACGTTGATATATATACTGGCGGTTTTGACGCTAAGTACGGTGAACGTATTTCTTCAATTATGGACATCACTTATAAAGATGGAAATAAGAAAGATTTTGCGGGTAAATTATCTGTTTCTCCTTTTTTAGCAAAAATTGTTTTAGAAGGGCCTTTTAAAAGACAAAAAGATGGTTCAAATAGTCCATTATCATTTTTATTAACTGGAAAACAAAGTTTATTGGATCAAACTGCAAAAAGATTGTATCCAAAAGTAAATGGAGGCGATGGTTTGCCATTCAATTTTACAGATATCTACGGAAAAATTACGTACAGTGGAGGTACTGGTTCTAAAGTAAATTTCTTCGGATTTCACAACAATGACAGTGTGAATTATGGGATTGCGAATATCAATTTCAAACAGTCTGGCGGTGGGATGAATTTTCAAATAGTTCCTTCAAGTTCTTCGACTTTAATTAAAGGACACGTGAATGGAAGTTCTTACAGTACAATTTTTGTGGAAGAAGAAAAAGAGCCAAGATCTAGTTCTATTGGTGGTTTCGATTTAGGTTTTGATTTTGTCCATTTTTTAAAGAATGGTTCAGATATCACTTATGGATTTAATTTTGGTGGTTTTAATACAAAGTTCATTACGATGAACGAGTTTAAGCAAACAGTTAGTTTAGATAATTTTACATCAGGAATTGGGTCCTATATGAGTAGTAAAATCATTCGAAATAGATGGGTGATTCAACCGAGTATGAGAATACAATATTATGTTTCGTATTCTACTTTTTCTCCAGAGCCTAGATTAGGATTGAAATACAATGCAAATGAGAAATTAAGAATGAAATTCTCGGGAGGTCGTTTCTCTCAAAACTTTACATCTGCTTCTTCTGATAGAGATGTTGTAAATTTATTTAACAGTTTACTTTCTGCTCCTACGGATGTGCAGGCGAAATTTGTAACTCAAATGGGGAAAGAGAAAAATGTTAAGAATGGTTTACAATATGCTTGGCATGCAATCATGGGATTTGAGTTTGATTTAACAAAGCATTTAAGTATGAATTTGGAAGGTTATTACAAGTATTTCCCTCAATTAAGCAATATCAATACAAACAAAATGTACGAAGATGGTGCAATCGAATTTGCTACAAAACCAGATGTGTTCAAAAAGGATTTTATCATTGAATCGGGTAAATCGTATGGTGTTGATTTATTATTGAAATACAGCAAGAAAAGATTGTTTATTTGGGGAGTTTATTCTTATGGTAAATCTACAAGATGGGATGGTTTTCAAGAGTATTTCCCAGTGTTTGATAGAAGA
>CALPUT020000313.1 GCA_943326825.2 Chryseobacterium gleum
TTCAATTTTTACATCTGGCTCAATACCTCTTCCATCTATTACGTCACGTCCATTGGTTGTTTTGAATATTTTCAATAATGAATCAGCAATTTCTTTTGGTTTTTCGTCTTCTCCTTTGTCGTAATATTCTAAACGCTGAACACATCTTCCTGAAGGAGTATAATACTTTGCAATCGTTAATTTCATTTTAGAACCATATTTTAAATCATATGTTCGTTGAACTAAACCTTTTCCATAAGAAGTTTGACCTATAATCACAGCTCGATCTAAGTCTTGTAAGCTACCTGAAACTATCTCACTAGCAGAAGCAGAACCATCATCAATTAAAACAGTTAATGGGATCTCTAAATCCATTGGAGCTTCTTGTGTTAAATAGGTTCTGTTTTCATCTGTTACTTTTCCTTTAGTTGTTACAACAATTTGATCTTTCTTAACAAACATATTAACGATTCTAACAGCTTCAATTAGTAATCCACCACCATTTCCTCTTAAATCAAATACTAATTCAGTCATACCTTTAGATTTCAACTCAGTGAAAGCAGTTTTAACTTCTTCAGAAGCTGTTTGAGTAAAACTATTTAGTTTTATATATCCAATGTGGTCATTTAACATTCCTGAGTATGGTACGTCTGCTAATTTTATTTCATCACGCGTAACAGAAATTGTCTTTTTCCCTTCTCCTTCACGTTCGATTTCAACTTTTATAGTTGTTCCTTTAGGTCCTTTAAGAGAGCTTGATACATCTTCAGAATTTTTACCAACCATATTTTTCCCATCAATTGATAAGATTTTATCACCTGCAACAAAACCTGCTTTTTCTGCTGGATTTCCTTCGTATGGTTCTGCTATGTAAATATAATCTCCAATTTTACGAATCAACGAACCAATTCCACCATATTGACCAGTAGTCATCATTCTGTAATCTTCCATGTTTGATTCATGGTAATAAACCGTGTAAGGATCTAATTCTTTCAACATAGCATCTATACCAATTTTAGAAAGATGCCCAACTTGTGGCTCATCTACATAATATTTTTCAAGGTGTTCATAGATTTGATCCATCAACTCCATATTTTTCACCATTTCAAAATGATTGGACTGGCCAATTGATTGAAATGATAATAAGAAAACAATAAAAATTTGTGTTAATTTCTTGAAATGTATTGTGTTGTGTTTCATATTAATCAATGTGTTTTATAATTTGCTCAAACAAAAGTTCATTTTTTTTCATTAATGTAGTAAACGGAATTTCTTCTTTTGAAGTGTAAACCATAAACATAATTATGTTTTTTTGACTTTTGCAAATTTTATCTTCTAAAATCATTTTGTTAAACCGAATCGTTTCACGCATTAATCGTTTAATCCTATTTCGATCATGTGCTTTTCTAAAATTACGTTTCGGAGCAGAAATCGTTACTTGAAAAGGAGCTTCCAGCTTTTCATCTACTTCCAAAAAGTGAACCACAAAAGGATATTGTTTTATAACCTTTCCAGTTTTAAAAACACCATCAATTAATTTTCTTCTGCAAAGTTTATATTCTTTTCCGAATGATTGGTTCATATTGCAAATATAAAAATTGCGCTGAAATAATGAGCAAAAAAAAGAGGCTACTCAACGAGTAGCCTCTTTCTATAAAGTATGTTAAAATTATTTTTTAACGAAAGTACTTCTTGTTACAGAACCGTTTTCAGCAACGATTTCATAAACATAAATACCTGAAGCTAAAGAAGCAACATTAACTGAAGTTGAATTACCATTGAAAGAAGTAGTAGAGTAAACTTTACCATCTAATCCGATAATTGAAACTGAAGTAGCGTTACCATTGATGTCAAAATTTAAAACATCATTAGCTGGGTTTGGATAAACTGAAGCGAAAATTGAGTTTTCATCAATTCCAGCAGCACTTAATCTTTTGATGTTGATATCATCTAATCTTACGTTAATTTGGTTACCAGTTGCAACTGTTCCTTTTGCTCCAATAGCGAAATAAACAGTTCCAGTAGCAGTAGCTACATAATCAACTGAATCTTGTTCCCAAGCACTTGCTTGAGGGTTTGGAGTAATTGTAGAGTATGCTTTTACTACTGTTGTCATAGCTGTAGCTTCTTGAGTAGTACCAACAAATACACCTGTTTGACCATTAGCAACTGGAGTATCATTCGATTTTCTCCAATAAGAAATTCTATAAGTTCTTCCAACAACTACATCTGTACAAGGTAAAATTGCAAATGTCTCATAAGTTCCTGCTGGAGCACCTATAGTTGTGCTTACAGTATAAAACAATGCTCTTGCACCAGAATGTTTTGTACCAGTTGAATAACCAAAACCAACTCCCGGTCCATTCCAATCAGATTTAATACTTGCGTATTCATAATCAGATTCGATACCATTAGAATATTCAGTTGTAGCAAAGTTGATTGGTAATGAATTTACAATATCCAACGAAGTAGTATCATTTGCTTGATTAATATCTCCTACATAATCAGCCCATGCTTTTAAGTTGTAAATTCCTTGAGCTGAGAAATTTTCTTGAGTTCCAAATAATACGTAAGCAGTATCTCCTACAGCAACTGGACCTGCAATTGTTGAAGCAACTGGTGTACCACCGTTGATAGAATATTTAACAGGTACATTAGAAATAGCTGCATTTGAAGAGTTAATAAATGCTCCTACGATTGTATCAGCTCCCATACCACAGTTATTAATTGCATTCATATTTGCAGTAAATACAAGGTAACCTTTAACATCATAAGTAGTTGTTCCAGCTGGATAAATAGTAGCAGTTCCATTTAAATCTCCAGGTGTAGCACCATATGTATCTCCGTCAGCTATAAAAGTTGCAACTTTGTTTCCTGTTGTTCCTGGAGCAATAGTGACATTTACTGTAAATGTATGAGCTGAATTGTCAATACCACCCCATTGATTAGCATCATCATCAGTCCCCCAAGATACAGTCTGACCTGAAATTGCATTTAATTGAGTAGTTGTAGCAGCTGGATCAATAGCAGGTGTTACAAATGGATTAGTGTTATTTGCACTAGTGTTAGGAGTTATACCTGCAGGAAAAGTAATTGAAAATATATCACAAAACTCAGCATCAGTATTTGTTAAAGTCAAAGTGAAGCTAAGGTCCATAGTTGATCCTGCAACATATTGTGTATTACAAACAAGAGAACCAGCAACTTGTTTAGCAGTACCATTTGTTTTTTTAACTTCAGATTTTGTTCTAAAGCTTGGGTTTTTGACAAATGATTGAGCGTTTAAAGACGCTACAGTCAAAATCACAGCTCCAAAAGAAAGTAGTTGTTTTTTCATATTGTATTTATTTTAATTAGTAATTTGAAACAAATGTAATGTTAAAATTTTAGAATTAATAATTTTTTTATTTTTTGCTATAGTTTTCTTTTTCTTGAAATTATGTACACTCCAAGAAATATCATAAGCATATAAATTATTTTATTAAAATTAATTGTGTTTGTATAATCTTCGGCAATTCCAATAGCGCTAAATAATACTGCAAAAAGCATTACTAATACTGGTTGTAAATAAATATAAGAACTGGAAATAGCAGGACTTAAATGCTTTAACCCATACATTGTCAATAAGTAAGTAAGAAATGTAACGCCTATTATAACGTAAATGATTTTAACAATTGTAGAAGTTGTTAATATCGAAAAATCTGTTGAAAAAAGTTCTGGTAATGTTGGAGGAAAGCATAAGATAAAAAATGCACCAAA
>CALPUT020000314.1 GCA_943326825.2 Chryseobacterium gleum
GAAGTACTTTCTGTAATCCCAAGTGTCGTTGCTATTTCTTGATGGCTGTATCCTTCAATCGCAAACATGTTAAAAACAACTTTATATCCATCTGGCATGTTACTTATTAATTTTAATAAATCTTCCGCCATCAACTCTCCTAATATTTGATTGTCTGATTCTCCCAAATGATAATCAACTGATTCTAATTGAACATCATTATGAAATTTAGTGTTTTTCCGAATTTGATCTAAAGCTGTATTCACCATTATTCTTCTAATCCAACCTTCTAAAGATCCGATGTGATTAAAATCTTTCAGTTTAGAAAACACTTTTACAAAACCTTCTTGCAAAACATCTTCTGATTCTTCCTTATTTTTTGAATAACGAAGGCAAACTGCCATCATTTTTTTTGAAAATTTATCAAACAACAAAAACTGTGCTTTAGCATTTCCTTTTACGCATTCTTTTACTAAGGTAATTTCATCCATTGCACAATCTACTATTTAGGAAGACGATATTTAATCATTTATAGTTGCATTGATTTCCGTAAAAAGAATTAAATTCGTTTACTACTAAACAAAGTTAATAATGAAATTAATATTCACATATTCATTTCTACTCTTATTTGCTCTAGTTTCGTTCACGCAACAAAACGATCATATAAAAGAAGGAAATTGGAGCGCAAAACTACTACTCAACCAAAAAGATGAATTACCTTTTAAATTAATTATTAAAAAAATTAAAAAGGACTATCAATTTATAATCTGTAACGCTTCTGAGAAAATAACATTGTCTAAACCTGAAAAAAAAGGAGATAGTCTGATTATTAGCTTTCCAACATTTAACTCAAAAATTGTATTCAAAAAAAATAGTAAAACTCAATTAAATGGTTATTGGGTGAACTATAATAAATCCGAAAATTACAAAATACCTTTTCAAGCAATATACAATTATAAAAATAGATTTACTAATTATTCTAACGATTTAACAACTTCAAAAATCGATGGAAAATGGAAAGTTATTTTTGATCCTAACACAAATGATGCTTCACCAGCAATAGGAATCTTTTCTCAAAACAATCAATCGATTGCTGGAACATTCTTAACAGAAACTGGTGATTATCGCTATTTAGAAGGAAATCAATATGGTTCTAAATTTTATTTGTCTTGTTTTGATGGTTCTCATGCCTTTTTATTGGTTGCTAACTATGAAAATGATTCATTAAAAGGCCGCTTTTTAAGTGGTAAACATTTTGAAGGAAAATGGGAGGGAAGTAAAAACGATACTTTTCAATTAGCTGATCCAGATGAACTAACAAAAGTGAAAAAAGAAGCTGTTTTCCAATTTTCTTTAAAAGATTTAAATGGTAATGAATTTCATTTTCCGAATGAACAATTTAAAAATAAAGTAACAATCATTCAAATCATGGGAACATGGTGTCCAAATTGTATGGACGAAACTAGATACTATAAACAATTATATGAAAAATACCATTCACAAGGGTTAGAAATAATTTCTGTTGGTTATGAAGTTGGAAATTCATTTGAAGATTACGCAAATAAAATCAAAGTATTAAAAGAACGTTTTAATTTAGATTTTACTTTTTTAGTAGGTGGCAATGCAAATAAAGGTCTTGCTTCTTCTCAATTCTCTATGTTAAACGAAGTAATCTCTTTCCCAACTTCAATCTATATTGGTAAAGATGGAGTTGTAAAACGTGTACATACAGGATTCAACGGACCAGGTACAGGTGAATATTATACAGAATACGTAGAAAAAACGAATATGTTGATTGAGTCTTTGTTGAAGGATAAATGAGAAAATAAGATTCAAGACTGAAAGAAAAAAGACTTATATCCATTACGAACATAAGTCTTACTATCTTGTATCTTAAAATCTTTAATCTATCTTAAACTATACACAAGCAATTTTATTTACTCTATTTTGATGTCTTCCTCCTTCAAATTCTGTTGTGAAAAAAGTTTCTACCATTTGTTTTGCTTCCTCTTCAGTAATAAAACGTGCAGGTAAAACTAAAATGTTTGCATTGTTATGTTGTCTTGCCAATTCAGCTATTTCATTTTTCCAACATAAAGCAGCTCTAATACCTTGATGTTTATTAGCAGTCATGTTTATACCATTACCAGAACCACAGATTAGAATTCCTTTCATTCCTTCGTTTTCCTCTATCAAATTCGCTACTGGATGAGCATAATCAGGATAATCAATACTTTCTGTAGAATGACAACCAAAATCTTTAACTTCGTATCTTTTCTCAGATAAATAAGATTTTAATACTTCTTTTAGTTCAAATCCTGCGTGATCTGCACCAATTGGAATCATAATTTTGCTCATAAACTCGATTTTTTTGTAAAGTTAATGAATGATTTATTATCTGAAATAAGAAAATAATGACAAAAACGAATTGTTTTGTTCACTATTAACAATTGGTGATAATTGTAAACATTTTAGAAAATTAAGAAAATAAGAACTGTTGAAAATGAGTAGTTTAAAAAATGAAAATTCAAACACAAATTGAAAAAGAAATGTTAATAGGTGTTTATAAGTTCTAAAAGAAAAGTTTTGGATGTTAAATATATAATTACAAGCAAAATAATAGTTGAATTAAAGACTAAAAGTTTGACAAAGTTTTAGATAAATTACAAACGTTTTTAACACAGAATTTATATTGAATTCATAAAAAAGTAATACACAAAATCATTTTAAGCTTTTTTTGTTAATAACGTTGTAAATGCTTCAAAAACTATAACATTAAATAACTTAAGTTTGTTAGTAATAACCCATATTTTTTTTATAAGTCATATTAGCAATTAAAAGTTAAGCTTTTTTTAAACATATGAACATCACTAATAAATAGAATAAGTTTTCTTATTTAAAAAATTCTTTATTTTATTTATATACAAAAGAAGAGACAATGAGAAAATAGGTTTTTTGGAATTAAAAATGTACATTCAGTTAGAATGGTTAAAATGAACTTAAAATATACAATTAAGTAATTGATATTTAATTATATATAAAAATTATAAATAAGAATGTTGGAACGATTTAAACTCTTAAAAGTTGCCGAAAAACAATTTTTTAATTATTACGAAAAAGAAAATGATTTTCGCCGGTTGACAATTTTATATAGCATAGGAGCATTTATTGTTTCCCCCATTTTTTGTCTTTTTTCATTTAACTCTGATATACCAAAAGTTTATTTTAATATTTGTTTATCTTATTCGATCTTTTTTCCGCTTTATATTTTTATTTGTTGGAAGATTAAAACAATAAAAAATTATTTATTATATTTTTTTCACGTACATTTTTTAATAGCAACTTATTTTGCTATTGAAGATTTGATTCATTTTAAATTTTCACAAACACACTTTTTTTATTTCTTTTTATTATTCGCTATAACAGCACATGTTATTCAACGATTGAATTTAACATTAATTTATGTTTTGTTTTCATATTCTATTATAATTTATGGTTATTCAATAGTAGAAAATCCTGAATTATCTTTAGGGAATGTTTCGATCTTTATTTTTGTTTTTTCATCTACTATTTTTTTAGTTTTAATATCTCGTATAAGGTTAATTAATAATGTACAAGATTATTCAGATTATTTAAAAAAGATTGTAAATAAGCCAGGTTCAGGATTTATTTTATTTAAAATTAAAAACAATAACACGATTGATATAATCGATTACAACCAAAAAACAAACACCTTTTTTCAAA
>CALPUT020000315.1 GCA_943326825.2 Chryseobacterium gleum
AAAGTACCCAAAAAGAGTATGCTAAAAACACCGTAACATCCAAAACTGATAAAAACAAAGTTAGCAAAGGGGCTGCAATTGGTGGTGCAGCTGCTGTTGGAGTCGCTGCTGCTGTTGGTGGAGTTGCAGCAGGTACTGCATATTCAGAAGAAATTAAAGAAAAATATAATGAGTTATTTGCAGAGGATACTAAAGCTGTAGATGAAAACACTGCTGAAGTAACAGATACTGCTGAAGTAACAGATACTTCCCTAGTGACAGACGAAACTACCGAAGCAACGAAAACAGATCTTGATTCAGACCTATCAAAAACGGAAGATTTTGTATCAACGACACATCATTCTTCATATGAGAATGAGTTGTTTTCTGATCCTTTAGCTGGACAAGATTCTGAAATTAGAGTGGAACTTCCTCCTGATGAATTTGGGACTGTCCATGCGATTAATTTGGTCGATGTTGATCACGATGGTGTCGCTGATAAAATTGAAGAGATTACGACTATAGATCTTCCAGAATGGGATGAAGGAGGCTATCTAACAAGTTCAGGTTACGAACCGGATCCAAATATGATAATAGAAGATGAACCTTTACCAGAAGGATACTTTGAACCAGAAGGAATGCCAGATTTCATAGATCCGAGTTTGATAGATGATACTACCGCTTATGAACCAATAGATTATGCAAATTTTGAGGACGGTACTATACAACCGATTGATGATGCATTAATAGCTTCCGATGAAAGTGTAGCTGGGGACTATATAATTGACCCATCAATTACAGAAGATTTCACATTAGATGGTGAATTACAATCGGAGGATTATACTGCTTCAACGGAGGATTATTCCTTAGATAGCGATCTTACCTCAGATGAATTTACTGCTTCAACGGAGGATTATTCTTTAGATAGTGATTTGTCTTCAGAAGATTATTCAGCTTCAACGGAGGATTATTCTTTAGACAGTGATATGTCTTCAGAAGATTATTTAGCTTCAAATGAAGATTATCAAATAGAACTAGAGAATACAGATTTTGATACTATGGACAATACTGATTTTTCATCAGAAAGTTTTGATACAGGATTTTCAGATGATTTAATTTAATTTTTATGAATGAAGTAATCAAAAAAGTATATTATACAGGGATAGGAAAAAGAACCAATAATGAAGATTCATATTTAATTTCAGAAAACAATTTTTTCATGGTTTGTGATGGAGTTGGAGGGGCTGAAAAAGGTGAAATAGCTTCTTTATTGGTAGTGTCTGAATTTCAAAATGTATTTGAAGCAGATTTATCAACTTCTCCTGAAATAGCTTTACGCTTTGCAGAAAAAAAATTGACAGAGCACATTAGCAAACATCCTGAAAGTATGGGTATGGCAACTACCCTTACCTTTTCAAAGGTAACCAATGAAGGTATATTAGTTGCTTGGATAGGAGATAGTAGAATTTATCAATTTAGAAAAGGGAAAATTATTTTTCAAACTACTGATCATAGCTGGGTGAATGATGCTCTTCGTGTCGGAATGATTTCGCCAGAAGAAGCAGTTAACCACCCAAAATCCAATATTATTACTAGGGCTGTTCAAGGAGAACATAAACCTGTGGAGATTGATATGGAGTTAGTTAATGATATACAAAACGGAGATTATATTTTTCATTGTTCAGATGGTGTTTTGGAAGCGTGGTCTAACGAAGAATTAGAATATTTATTCTCAACACAGTCATCTTTAGAAGAAATTATTAAATTGATTGAACAAAAATGTGAACAGATTTCTAGGGATAATAATACTGCAATTTTATATCAATTAAAATCTGATAATAAACAATCAATTAATCAAGATGTTAAAACAACTGAGGTGTTCGAAGAAGAGATAGTTGAAGCAATTCCAATAGATGTAAATCAATTCCAAAATACTAAATCTAACCTGAATGCTGAAAGTTATAACAACTATTCTAATTCAAATAAATCTAAATTTAAATTCAACAAGTTATTATTTTTGGTTACTCTTTTAGTTATTGGAATTGTCATTTTTTATAAATGGAATTCTTCAAATGATGTTAATGAAAGATTAAACAAAACCGAAAGTGAAAATATATTGAATTCGAGCAAAAAAGAAAAAAAGAATCTAGAAAAAATTGTTTCAGATAAAAAGAAAGATAATATAGAAAAAGATCAAAATTCATTTAATAATTCAAAAGACTCTATTTCTGGAAGTTTGAAAATGACAAATAAAGAAGAAGTTAAAGTGGAGGAAAGTCACAAAGATATTAAAGAAGTAAATTCTCAATAAGAATAAAAAAATTAGTTAGATGATTCGAAAAATATCACTTCTTCAGATAAAAAAGAAAAAGCCCGTGTTTTCATCCAAACAAATTTAAAACCAATGTCATCAAAAGTTAATTAATAAATATACTATCACCTAGATAACAATATATGATAGATAAAATTATAAAAGATTATAGCATAAAGAAAGAGTTAGGCCAGGGAGGAATGGCTACTGTTTATCTTGCAGAACATAATTTATTGGGAAATAAGACTGCTATTAAATTATTGAATAAAGAATTTGTAAGTAATCAAAATATCCATAAGCGCTTTTTGGCAGAAGCGCGAAGTATGGCTCGAATGTCACATCCAAACATTATAAAAGTAACTGATTTAATCGATGATGAAAGCACCGTAGCTTTTGTAATGGAATATGTGGAAGGGGAATCACTAAAGGAATATATTGATCGTAAAGGTAAATTATCTGATGAGGAAATTAATGTGATATTGTCTCAAATGTTAAAAGCTGTTGGGTATGTTCACGAACAAAATTTAGTACACCGAGACATTAAACCATCAAATTTTATGGTAGATCCTAACGGTGAAATTAAGTTAATGGATTTTGGTATTGCTAAAAATACTGATGCTAATTCAGCTGAATACACTCAAACAGGATTTGGTATGCAAATGGGGACACCTATGTATATGAGTCCAGAACAAATTACTGAGACAAGAAGTGTCACACCACAATCGGATATTTATAGTTTGGGGGTTGTTTTATGGCAAATGGTTACAGGTGATAAACCTTACGATACTAAAACATTATCTTCTTTTCAATTACAAGTTAAAATTGTAGAGGAAACACTACCTCAAACAAATACAAAATGGGATCAAATAATTGAAAAAGCTACATTTAAGGAAATAGACAAAAGATTTAATAGTTGTGTAAATTTTTTAAATAGTTTCCAAAATTCATCAATAGATAGCACTTTAACATTATCATCTGATTTAAAAATATCATCTGATATAAAAACAGAGATAATAAACATTGATGATAATGATCAAAAGACTGTTTTAATTGAAATAGTAGAAAAAACATTAATATTCAAAGAAGAAGAAATTCAAACAATTAATATTGATAAACAAGTTTGGATGAAAGAAAATTTGACTTTGGATCGATTTAGAAATGGGGATTTAATTCCAGAAGTAAAAACATCAAAAGAATGGGAAAAAGCAGGTGATAATTTAGAACCTGCGTGGTGTTATTATGACAATGATTCGATAAATGGCGAAAAATATGGTAAATTATATAATTGGTTTGCTTTAAATGATCCAAGAGGATTAGCACCTGAAGGTTGGCATATTCCTTCAGATGAAGAATGGACTAAACTTATCCATGAATTAGGAGTAAATGATGCGGGTACTAAGTTAAAATCAAAAGAAGAATGGCAAG
>CALPUT020000316.1 GCA_943326825.2 Chryseobacterium gleum
AAATAAGATTGTGCAATAGAAGTAGGCTGAGGTTTAATAACTTCAGCCCATTTTTCAATATCAACAGTAAATTTTCTTTCTATTTCCATAATAACCATAGTAAAGGTTAATTTACTAAACTAAAACCATTTCTAAAAAATAATCAGGACATCACTTATATTTTCTTATATGCCTTATATGGTTTAAATTAATTAAAATCCAGCAACAACAAAGTCTCTTGACTTAGCAATCTCAGGTTGTAAGTATTTATCTTTTTCTACAAAAGGAACGATTGCTCTATATTTCGCAACAATTTCTTCTACTCGTTTAGAAGATTTTAATGGTCTTCTGAATTCTAAAGCTTGTGTTCCATTTAAGATTTCAATTGCTTGAATTGTAAAACAGTTTTGAACCACTCTGTATAATTTAGTAGCTGCATTTGCTCCCATACTCACGTGATCTTCTTGTCCGTTTGATGAATCAATCGTATCAACACTTGCAGGCATACACAATTGTTTATTTTGACTAACAATTGAAGCAGCAGTATATTGCGGAATCATAAATCCTGAATTTAAACCTGGATTTGCGACTAAGAAAGCTGGTAAATCTCTCGTTCCTGAAATTAATTTATAAACCCTTCTTTCAGAAATACTTCCTAATTCAGCTAAAGCAATTGCTAAGAAATCCATTGTAATTGCTAAAGGCTGTCCGTGGAAATTACCTGCAGAAACAACATCATCTTCATCAGGGAAAATCGTTGGATTATCTGTTACAGCATTGATTTCACGTTCTACTATTTCTTTCGCATATTCAATTGCATCTAATGAAGCACCATGAACTTGTGGTAAACATCTAAATGAATATGGATCTTGAACATGCGCTTTTTCTTGTGCAATGATTTCACTTCCAGCTAATAAATCACGCATGATTTCAGCAACCTTAATTTGACCTTTTTGATTACGAATTCCATTTACAGAAACACCAAAAGGTTCTTTTCTTCCATCATAACCATCTAAAGAAATGGCTGCAACTTCATTGAATTGCTTAAATAATTGAAATGCTTTTGAAACAGAATAAGAGGCATAAGTACTCATAAACTGAGTTCCATTCAACAATGCTAATCCTTCTTTAGAACGTAAAACTAACGGTTCCAAGTTGAATTTTTTCATCATTTCTGAACTGTGCATTTTTACACCTTCAACATATACTTCTCCTTCACCGAAAAGAGGTAACGATAAATGCGCTAAAGGAGCTAAATCTCCAGAAGCACCTAAACTACCTTGTTGATAGACAACAGGTAAGATGTTATTATTGAAAAAGAAAATTAGACGTTCTACGGTTTCTACTTGTACACCTGAATGTCCGTGTGAAATTCCCAAAACTTTTAAGAAAATCATTCGTTTTACTAATTCAGAAGGTACTTCTTCACCTGTTCCACATGCATGTGATAAAACTAAATTCGTCTGTAATAGCTCTAAATCTTCATTTGAAATAGCAGTATTGCATAATGAGCCAAATCCTGTATTTACACCGTAAATTAAACGTTCATTTTTTGCAACTTTTTCATCTAAGTAAGTTCTACATTTTTGAATAGCAGCAAGAGCATTATCAGCTAAAACTAATTGATAATTTTCATTTATTATTTGATCAACTTCTGTTAAAGAAATCCATCTATTATCTATTTGTGTAGTTTTCATAGTATCGTTTTGTCTAATTATTTTTGGAAAAAAGAGATTAACTTTTCAGTTTCTAAAGCAATCTGCTCTCCTGATTCCATATTTTTTATATTCACAATTCCTTTATTCATCTCTTCTTCGCCAATCAAGGCAACAAATTGAACTCCGCGGTCATTGGCGTATTTCATTTGCTTTTGCATTTTTGCATTTGAAGGATATATTTCAGAATCGATTCCAGCTTTTCTGCATTGATGAACTAATTTCATGCAATGTGCTTGTTCTTTTTCTCCAAAATTAACAAACAACAAAGTCAATCCTAAATCTGTTTCTTTTGGGAATAATTCCAATTCAGTCAACACGTCATAAATTCGATCTGCACCGAAAGAAATTCCAACACCTGACATCCCTTTCATTCCGAAAAGACCTGTCAAATCATCATATCTTCCACCTCCACAGATACTACCCATTTTTACACCATTCGCTTTTACTTCGAAAATAGCTCCGGTGTAATAATTCAATCCACGAGCAAGCGTTACATCAAATTCAATTGTTGCACGTTGAACTCCAAGTTCATTTACTTGTGCTAAAACATATTCTAATTCTTCGATTCCTTTTAAACCAATTTCACTTTCAGTTAAAAAGTTTTTCATTTGTTGTAAACGTTCTTCCGTTGAACCTGTAATGGTAAACAAAGGTTGTATTTTCGAAATGGCACTTTCAGAAACTCCTTTTTCAAGTAATTCTTTTACAACACCATCTTCTCCAATTTTATCTAATTTATCAATTGCAACAGTGATGTCAATAATTTTATCTGATTCGCCACTTACTTCAGCAATTCCAGATAAGATTTTACGATTATTAATTTTTACTGTGAAATCAGGAATACCTAATGAAGTTAATACTTCATCAAATAACATCACAAAATCAACTTCATAAACCAATGAATCACTTCCAACTACATCTGCATCACATTGAAAAAATTCTTGGTAACGACCATGTTGAGGTCGATCTGCTCTCCATACTGGTTGAATTTGGTAACGTTTAAAAGGAAAAGATAAATCATTTTGATGTTTTACCACAAAACGAGCGAAAGGAACAGTTAAATCATAACGTAATGCTTTTTCAGCTAAAGAATTTGCAAAACGAGGAAGATTATCAGCTTGTAACGCTTCAATATCTGCTTTTTTCATTTTTTCTCCAGAATTCAAGATTCTAAAAATCAAACGATCTCCTTCTTCTCCATATTTCCCCATCAATGTTGATGAAAGTTCAAAAGAAGGTGTCTCAATCGGAGCAAAACCATATTTTTTAAACGAATTTTTAATTGTATCAAAAATATAGCTTCTTCTTGCTACTTCTACTGGTAAAAAGTCTCTTGTTCCTTTTGGAATTGCAGGTTTTTGTGCCATTTATTCAAATAATTTGATGCAAAGATAATTTTATAAATTCAAAGGTGTAAACTATCAGGCATTTTTAATTTCATTAAAAAAAACTACATTTGTATAAAACTAAACGAAATGTTAAAAATTGATATGCATTCTCATATCATTCCAAAAAACTTACCGGATTGGACTAAGAAATTTGGCTATGGGGATTTTATTTTTTTAAATCATAACGAAGATAAAACGGCAGATATGATGCAAGGTGGGAAATTTTTCCGCCGTATAAAAGAAAACTGTTGGGATGAAGATATTCGTGTTACTGAATATGAAGATTTTCAGACAAAAGTGCAAGTTGTTTGTACAATTCCAGTCATGTTTTCGTACAATGCAAAGCCACAAGATTGTTTGCAAACCTCTCAATTTTTAAATGATCATATTGCTGAATTAATTGAAAAATACCCTAAAAATTATATTGGATTAGCAACTATTCCAATGCAAGATCCACAATTGGCCATTCAAGAGTTGGAACGTGCTAAATCAATTGGTCATGTTGGAATTCAAATAGGTTCAAACATCAACGATGAGAACTTAAGTGAAGAAAAATTCTTCCCAATTTTTGAAGCTTGCGAACGTTTAGGAATGGCTGTGATGATTCATCCTTGGCAAATGATGGGTT
>CALPUT020000317.1 GCA_943326825.2 Chryseobacterium gleum
ATCCTGAATATGATCCATTTAATCCAGACACAAAATTAAGTGAGTATAATTCTGAAACGAGAAAAGAACGATTAAGATTAGGACAAGATTACAATGAACGAAAATCTTATAATTTCACAAATGTCAAAAAAGAATTAAAAGCTGGTGCTACACCCTATTTTTGGAGAATTTCAAACTGGTCTGCAAGTTATGCTTATGCAGAAAATTTAAAAAGGGATTTTAATACAAATTATGACAGAACAAAGATTTGGACAACTGGATTGAATTATAATTATTCATTTAATTCTAAACCTATAGAACCATTTAAAAAAGTGAAATTTATGCAAAAGTCTAAATGGTGGACGATTGTAAAAGAAACAAATTTCTATTTGAATCCTAAAAATATTTCATTTTCAAATGATGTGGTTAGAAATTATAACGAGCGTCAAATTAGAAATAACATTTCCCCTGAGTATGAATTTCAACCTGTTTATGTTAAACAATTTACTTGGAATAGAAAATATTCCTTAGGTTACGACATCACAAAAAATTTAAAATTAAATTTCAACGCTACTAATAGAGCAATTTTTATTGAAAATAATGAGCGAGTTGATAGGAAATTAGATCCTCTTGGATATAATCATTTTAAAGATACCATAAGAAGTCAGATGGCTACTTTTGGAAATACTATGGATTATACTCATGATTATAATCTGAGTTATAATTTACCTTTAGACAAAATACCAGCTTTAAATTGGATTACTGCTAATACAAAGTATTCTGGAACATACAATTGGCAAAGAGCACCTTTAGCACAATCTGAATTTGGAAATACAATTCAAAATAGTAGAACAGTTAATTTAACTTCGCAATTAAATTTTATAACGCTTTATTCAAAACTCCCATATTTTAAAAAGGTAATTGATTCTGGAAAAGGTAATGCTAAAACAAAATCGAATGCTAAAGCAATTACTGATGGAAAAGATGTTGAAAAGGTAGTTAAAAAACCTGAAAATGAAAAACCTGAGTCTGAAATGACTCGAAAAGAATTAAGAGAAAAGAAACGTAAAGAAAAGAAAGAAGAAAAAGATAAGCGTCTAAAAGAAAAAGAAAAGAAAGCGATTAATCCTGTAGGCGGATTTTTGGCGAGAATGTTAATGTCAGTTCAAAATGTATCAGGTACATATTCTCTAACAGATGGAACCCTTTTATCAGGGTATAATAAAGAATCTAGTGTTTTGGGTATGTCTGGAACAAATCAATTTGGAACCTTGGGAGGATTTATATTTGGCCAGCAATCATATGACTTGAAGGGAAGAGAAACTGGTTATAGTATTGCTGATAGATTGAGTAAAGATAATTCATTAGTTAAAAATGAAAATTTAAATAAACCTCATACAATAACTCACAATCAAACGATCAACTTTAGAGCAAGTTTACAACCATTTAAAGATTTTACGATAGAATTGACAGGAAATAGAGTATACGGTAATAATAGTAGTGACTTTTACAGGTGGAACCCTAACACAAATCAATATGAAGCTCAAAGTCAAATGCAGACGGGTACCTTGACTTATTCGACAGTTTCAACAGGTACAGCATTTGTAGTCTCAAATAAAAACAATTTATATAGTTCAAGTGCTTTCAATGCTATGAGAGATAAGTTAAGTACAGTTTCTCAAATTTTAGGTTCTAAAAATCCAAATTCATCTCCTGGTGGACAAGGATTTTATAAGGGATATTCTTCTTCTCAACAAGATGTTATAATCGGGGCTTTCTTAACAACATATACGAATAACAAAGCAAACGAAAAAAATATTAATCCTATTAAAAATATACCATTACCTAACTGGTCTATAAATTACAATGGATTAACAAAATTTGAATTCTTTAAAAAATACACGAAAAACTTTGTTGTTAGACATGCATATAGTTCAACTGTATCTGTCTCAGGTATACAAACAAATCTAAAATCGCATAGAGATTCAAATGGTAATTTGGATTCTACGGACATATCAAATAATTTTTATTCAGCAAGTACGATACAAAATGTAACTGTGACAGAAAGATTTTCACCTCTTATAGGTTTTGATGCTACTTGGAATATTAAAAATCAAGGATTGATTACAAAATTTGAAATCAAAAGAGATCGAAGTGCTACATTATCAACCATTAATACTCAAATTACAGAAATAGTTGGTAAAGAGATTGTAATAGGTGTAGGCTATAAATTTGCAAAAGTAAAATTACCTTTTGAAAAAATTGATCCTAGTCCAGTTAATATTCGTTTTGACTTATCTATTAGAGATAACCAAACAGTTGTGAGAAAGATTATTGATAATACGAATCAGGCAACTGCAGGACAAAAGGTTGTTTCAATAAAATCTTCAGCTGATTACAATATTGGTCAAAATTTAGTAATTCAATTTTACTATGACCATGTTATTAATACGCCAAAAGTTGCGACTTCATTCCCAACTGCCAACTTGAGTACTGGTATTAAATTAAGATTTAACTTAGCTGGTGTTCAATAATATATGATTCGAGAAGCTATAATTGGTGATGAGATAGCAATTCATGGATTGATTTGTGAATTAGCGGAATATGAAAAAGCACCCAATGATGTAATTAATACCCCTGAAGCTATCAGAGATCATTTATTTATGGAAAAGATTTGTGAAGCTTTAGTTGTAGAAGTAGACAATGAAATAATAGGATTTGCTCTGTATTATGCATCTTATTCTACATGGAAAGGAAAATGTTTGTACCTCGAAGATTTTTACGTGAAACCTCAATTTAGAGGAGAGGGATTTGGATCTGAATTGTTTGATCAGGTAGTAGAAATAGCAAAAGCAAGAGAAGTTAAACGAATGGATTGGCAAGTTTTAGATTGGAATACGCCTGCAATTGAATTTTACAAAAGGAAAAATGCTATTTTAGATGAAGAATGGATCAATGGTCGATTCTTTTTTGAGTAAATTAATTTAAACGGATTAAACTTGAAGACAATACTAATTGCAGGAGGTAAAGGATTAATCGGAACGAAACTGACGAGTCTTTTAAACGCTAAAGGTTTTTCAGTTAGAATACTGACAAGAAATCCGATGAAATCCGATGAGTTTAAGTGGGATCCCTCAAATAGAGATATTGACTCAAAGGCATTAGAAGATATTTCTGTATTAATCAATTTGTGTGGTGAAGGAATAGCAGATAAACGTTGGACAGATAAGAGAAAACAAGAATTACATGATTCTAGAATTGAAACGACAAATTTCCTTTATTCTTTAAAAGATCAACTTCCTAAATTAGAAACCTATATTTCAGCATCTGGTATTAGTTGTTATGGTTTTGAAGATCAAAATAAGTATTATACAGAAAGTGATTCATATGGATTAGATTATCTTTCACAATTAGTAAAAGATTGGGAAATAGCTGCTGATCAATTTTCAGAAATCTGTCGTGTGGTTAAAATGAGAACCTCTGTTGTTTTGTCTGAAGATGGGGGTGCGTTTCCTAAATTGCTAAAGCCAATTCAATTTGGTGTTGGTTCACCTTTAGGAACTGGCAAACAAATCATGTCCTGGATTCATATTGATGATTTAGTATCATTATTTGAATTTGTAATTGAAAATAAGATTGATGGACCAATAAATGCATTGGCTGAAAATATTTCAAACGAAGAAATTACAAAATCTATTG
>CALPUT020000318.1 GCA_943326825.2 Chryseobacterium gleum
GTTTGTTGGGGATTAGAAAAATACGGAACAGAAGAACAAAAACAAAAATACTTAGTTCCTTTAGCTAAAGGAGAAAAAATCGGTGCTTTCTGTTTATCAGAGCCTGAGGCTGGATCGGATGCAACTTCTCAAAGAACTACAGCAATTGACATGGGTGATCATTATTTATTAAATGGTACTAAAAACTGGATTACGAATGGTTCTTCAGCATCTACTTATTTAGTAATTGCTCAAACAAATGTTGAAGCAGGACATAAAGGAATCAATGCTTTCATTATCGAAAGAGGAATGGAAGGATTTATCGTTGGTGCAAAAGAAGATAAAATGGGTATTCGTGGAAGTGATACGCATACTTTATTATTCAATGATGTTAAAGTTCCAAAAGAAAACAGAATTGGTGAAGATGGATTTGGTTTCAATTTCGCAATGAAAGTATTATCAGGAGGAAGAATTGGAATTGCTGCTCAAGCATTAGGAATTGCTGCTGGTGGTTTAGAATTAGCTTTAGCATATTCTAAAGTTCGTTCAGCTTTTGGTAAAGAAATTTTCAAACACCAAGCGATCGCTTTCAAATTAGCTGATATGGCTACAGAAATTGATGCTGCAAGATTAATGGTACATAGAGCTGCTGCTGATAAAGATGCTGGTAGAAACTACGATCAATCTGGAGCAATGGCGAAATTATACGCTTCAAAAGTAGCTATGGAACAAACAGTTGAAGCTGTTCAGATTCACGGTGGTTACGGATTCGTTAAAGAATACCACGTTGAGCGTTTAATGCGTGATGCTAAAATTACTCAGATTTACGAAGGAACTTCTGAAGTTCAAAAAATCGTTATCTCAAGAAATATTTTGAAAGATTAATTTCGATTAATATTCATAAAAAACCGATTCAAGTATTTTGAATCGGTTTTTTTATAAATATTAAGTCAGAAGAAATCATCGCGACATTATTAATAATATTAAATTCATAAATTTAATATTTGAAATTAATTAAATTAAACTTCTCTGTAAATCCGAAACTCGAACTTCTACATATAAAATAAAACTGATTATTAAATGAACTAATTTTATTGTAAGGAGTATATAAAGTATTTATTATATCTTTTGGATAATCAATTTTGTAATTTAAAATATTGTAATTCTCATCAATTTGAATCAATGTAGTTACAGTTTCATCAATTTTATAATTTTCAGGATCATTACCATTTTTAATTAATTCATCATTTGAAGCATTATCATTATATGCAATAAATATTTTATCATTTACTTGAATTGACATTATACCATTATATAAAAACGTTTTTTGTTTTTGGGCTTTTTTGAAATAGATGTTTTTTATATATCTACCTTCATCATTTAAATAAATAATGAAAAAATCTCTTGCATGATGGTCTAACCCGTCGGAAGAAAAATCATATCTATAATCTTCACATAACAACGCTAAACTTCCATCTGAAAGTATATATGTTTTTTTTAGTACGATGTCCATTAATGACTTATTTCTACTTTTAATTTTGTAATATAACTCATTATCTAAAAGTTCTTTTTTTTGACTTAACACTTCCATATCAATTGTATTAATTCGAATAAAATACGTCCCTCTAATAACTTTTAATTTATCAAATTGATCACTTATCAAACCAGAAAGAATTAATTCATTTTGATCATTTATTAATAGTTCATACTTATAAACACTATAATTGGTTAAATCTAAATCGTATTTTTTAAGCAGCTTTTCATTTGGATAATAAGAATATAGAATTGGCTTGAAAAATTCTTTTTTTTCTTTACATTCTATTGAAAAATGTAAATTAGAATTTTTATCAACTAAAAATTTAGAAATTTCTATCTCATTAATTTCTTTCTCTAAAATAATATCATTAGTCCATAAAGTATTAAAATCTATATCTGTCATTACTCCTGAAAATCTAGAATTTTCATCTTTCTTAGTGTTATACTTATATGCGAAAAAAATTTTACTTGAATCTTTACTTATAGTAATAAAAACATCAGAATTTTTTTCGTTAACTTTATTATCATTAACCTTTAATATTTCATAATGTTTTACTAAGCTAAGATTTTCAGTATTTATTTCAGAACTATAAACCACAATTTCTCCTTTATTTGAATCAAAATATTTTGTAATCAAAAAGGATTTTTTTTCAATAGTTATTAAGTTAACAAATTGTAATTTTTTATTTTCAATAGAAGGGATATCAATTTGTTTTGAATTTAATAAATTCATTTCTTTATCAAACAAATAAAAATATAAATTTTCGTCATTTAAATTTTCAATATTAGCCTTATGTGTTAAAATTAATATGTTTTCATTTTTACAATCTACAACTGTTTTAAAACTTTCCAATCTACTGTATAATTGAAATTCTTTACTATAATTAATTTCTTGGGAAAACAGAGTATTAATTAATAAAATTGAAATAAGTAAAATTGTATTTTTCATAATTATTTTGAATTATATTTGCCAAAATTAATCAAATATGCGTTTATTCCTTTACACTTTTATATTATTTACAATCTCATTTAATGCATACAATCAAATCCAACCAAAAGTTGTAGAATTTAATTCTTATCAAAAAAAAGAAACATCCAAAAACAATAAAAATCAATCATTGAAAATTAATCCTTTTGAACTTTTTCCTGGAGAATTCTCAATATACTATGAACAATTAATTCGAAAAAATATTAGTGGAGAGATTTCTTTAGGAGTTACATTTTTAGATCATTTTGAATTTTCATTTACAGATGATGATGACATTGAAAAATACACAAATTACAATTTCAGTACATATAATAGAACATCTAAATTAGGTTATGCAGCTGGTCTAGGTTTAAGATATTATCCAAAAGGAGAAATGAACAAAGTATATTTTTCAGCTGAATATAAATTTAGAAAATTTCACACAAGCTATGAACCTGAATATGACAAAAAAATGTACGAATTTAATGTCGATAAAAGTTCATCCATTTTAAAATTAACTTCTGGATATATTACATTATTTGATAATGGCTTTTATTTTGATTACAACTTCGGATTAGGAGCAATGATAACGAACAGAAAAATTGAAAGTATCAAGTATGATCCAGTTGATTTTAAGCCTAATATCACAAATATCAATTCAACTATTATTAGACCAAAATTTACATTTTTATTGAAAATTGGTTATTTATTCTAAAACAATAGAAATAGTCCAGACTCACGGTGGTTATGGATTCGTTAAAGAATACCACGTTGAGCGTTTAATGCGTGATGCTAAAATTACTCAGATTTACGAAGGAACTTCAGAAGTTCAAAAAATCGTTATCTCAAGAAATATTTTGAAAGATTAATTTCGATTAAAATTCATAAAAAAACCGATTCAAGTATTTTGAATCGGTTTTTTTTATGAATATACTTTTCTTACTGAATTCTCCTAATTGAAGTTCCATCTGAATAAACATCAAATACAATTCCAGAGTAATTTTCATTCACTTCTTGACCAAGTGTGTTAATCACTTTAATAACTGTCCCCATTCTTTTCGTCATATCAACAGCTACTATCTTAGAAATCGATTCATCACCATTGAAATCAACTTGTGTTAATCGATAGTAATTGATTCCATTTACATAATCTTGATCTTCGATTGAATAATTTATGATATGAGTA
>CALPUT020000319.1 GCA_943326825.2 Chryseobacterium gleum
GTTTTGTATTTTCTAAAGTTGAATAAATGTATAATAATCGGTATTAATAAAACACCAAAAGCCCATAGAAATTCTGGATACACAAACTTCATGATTCAAATATAGTCACAAATTTTTGAATCGAATTCGCTATTGAATTTAACTTTTGCACAATCTCTTAATTTTGATTAGTTGATTATCTGTTCAATTCATTATAATAATCAACAGCCTCTCTAACTGAGCCTTTTAACTTTAATAATTTTTCAGCTTCTTCGTATGATATAGATAAACTTTCTTGAATCATTTTTATACCTCTATCGATAAGCTTATTGTTGCTTAATTGCATATCAACCATTTTATTGCCTTTAACATGCCCTAATTTGATCATTAATGATGTAGAAATCATGTTTAGAACTAATTTTTGAGCTGTACCAGACTTCATTCGAGTACTACCTGTCACAAATTCAGGTCCTACAATAGGAGTAATTGGAAAATCTGACTCTTTCGATAAAGGACTTTCAGGATTACATGAGATCCCTGCAGTTAATACATTGTTTTCTTTTGCTTTAGCTATTGCTCCGAGAACATAGGGTGTTGATCCAGAGGCTGCAATTCCGACTAAAGTATCATTTGAATTAATTGAGTATTCTTGTAGATCTTTCCAACCTTGTTCTAAATCATCTTCAGCGAATTCAACAGCTTTTCGAATAGCAATATCTCCACCAGCAATAATTCCTACCACAACTCCATGAGCTACTCCAAAAGTCGGTGGGCATTCACTTGCATCTACAATTCCTAATCTTCCACTTGTCCCAGCTCCTATGTAAAAAAGTCTACCACCGGTTTTCATTCTATCAAAACAAGCATCTATAAATCGCTCAATTTCAGGTAATTCTTTTTCAATCGCTAATGGAACAGATTTGTCTTCATTATTCATGTTAGCAATCAACTCTAACGTTGACATGTTTTCTAACGAATTATAGAAAGAAGAAGATTCAGTTACTTTTTTCATGATAAGATTAAACTAAATAAGCGAAAGAATTTGATTCAGAAAGTTCGATTTCAACACGTTCTTTTAAAGTAGTTGAAAGACTGATCCCTACAAAATCTGCTTTAATTGGATATCTTCTGTGCGTTCGATCAACTAATGCAACTGTTTTGATTGCCTTTGTTGATTGTTCAAGTAATTTTACCAACGCATACTGCATTGTTTTTCCTGAATTCAACACATCATCAACCAATAAAATATAACCATTCTTCAAATCATTTTGAGGAATTGAAAGTTTAATTTCATCAGACCAAGGTTCCTCTTTGTTTAAGTCTATTTCAAATACAATAATTTCTTGGGATGAATTCTGATTAATAATCTCTTTAAATTTGTTAGCTAACTGAATTCCATTTCCACAAATACCACCAATAAAAAGTTTATTTTCCTCAAATGTATTTTCAATAATTTGATGTGCTAAACGAGTTATTTTTTGGTTTATTTCTAGTTGACTTAAAATTGTTTGCATATTGATATTTTTTTGTAAAATTAATTAATCCAATTAATAAAAAAGCAAGAGTTCATAAAGTTTAAGGTAATTCTGCTAAACCTTCTTTTGCCCATTCGTTTTTAGGATCAATTTTCAGGATTTTTTTATAAATTTTTCTAGCTGTGTTGTATTTCTTTAATGTATGGAAATGATATGCACGATCACTTAAATTATCAACTTCCATAATTTGAAGATTTTCTTTTGCTAATAAGTTTTCAGGGAGTAATTCAATCGCTTTTTGATAATTTTCTTTTGCAAGAGCATATTTTTTTATGTCATGATAATGTAAACCTCTAGCTAAATACCATTCAGATGACCAAGGAGCGTAAAAAAGAGTAATTGAACAAATGCCCATTAATAGAGTGAATATTAAATAGTATTTAACAATTGAAAGTTGACGTACAATATAAGCTAAAATTATACCTGTAATAAAACCTGAAACCATTGATTCTGTTGCGATAATTCCATGATGAGTAACATTAATCGCATAACAAACAATCAATATTAAAAACGAAAGTGGGTAGATATATTTTCTATATTTCAGTTTAAATTCACGATTCTCAAAAGAACGGATGAATATATAGCCTAAAAATGCATAAACAACGCCAGATAATCCAATTCCTGGATCAGTTGATAATGCTAATTGCCATTCAGAAGTAATAATTGAAGTAAACAATCCGAAAAGCATATAATGAACAAAACCAATTCTACGTTCTATAAATGCCCCGAAAACCCATAAACCAATTAAATTTAAACTTAATTGAATCCAATGAGAATGAATAAAACTATTTGTAAAAACACCCCATATTTGACCTTGATATATATCAATTGCCGCAGGTGCACCAAATTTCTCATATGTTTCAATACTTATTTCTTTGTAATCTGATTTAATATTGATCAGAATAAATATAGTAATACTTAATAAAGTTAAGAACCAAGTAAACCAAGGTGTTTTGAATTTGCTTAATTGTTGATTGTTAACAGACATTTTTATTAAAATATGATTTGATTACAAATTTACCTTCTATATAACCTTGAAAAACCAATTGTTTTAAGTATTTATCAATAGAAAATTGTTATTATTTAAAATTGTTAATAAAGTAAAAGGAAAAATAGTTATTCGATTAAGACTTTTGATTAATTTTGCGACAATTTGAAAACTGTTTTTTCAATTTAATTTTTAAAAATAGCGTTGTAAAAATGCCGAAAAAAAGTTCTATTAAATCCGTACTTATTATAGGTAGCGGTCCAATTGTAATCGGTCAAGCATGTGAGTTTGACTATGCAGGTTCTCAAGCAGCAAGATCTTTACGTGAAGAAGGAATTGAAGTTACTTTGATTAACTCAAATCCAGCAACAATTATGACTGACAAAGTTATAGCTGACAATGTATATTTACTTCCTCTTGAATCAGAAAGTATTATTCAAATTCTTGAAAATCATAAAATTGATGCTGTTTTACCAACTATGGGTGGACAAACAGCATTGAATTTAGCAATAAAATGCGAAGAGTTGGGGATATGGGAGCAATATGGTGTTGAAATGGTCGGTGTTGATATCGCTGCTATTGAGATTACTGAAAATAGAGAAGCTTTCAGAAATTTGATGGAGGAAATAGGAATTCCTATGGCACCTCAAACAACTGCTAAGTCTTTTTTAGAAGGTAAAGAAATTGCTCAAAAATTCGGATTCCCTGTTTGTATTCGTCCTTCATATACATTAGGAGGTGCAGGCGCTTCAATTGTTCATGATCCAGAAGAATTTGATGGTTTGTTAGAAAGAGGTTTGCAATTATCACCTATTCATGAGGTTATGATTGATAAAGCTTTAATCGGATGGAAAGAATATGAGTTAGAGTTGTTACGTGATGCAAATGATAATGTTGTTATTATTTGTTCAATTGAGAACTTTGATCCAATTGGAATTCATACTGGAGATTCAATTACGGTGGCTCCTGCGATGACACTTTCAGATAAGACGTTTCAGCGTTTAAGAGATATGGCTATTAAGATGATGCGTTCAATCGGTAATTTCGCTGGTGGATGTAATGTACAATTTGCTGTTTCTCCAGATGAAAATGAAGATATTATTGCTATTGAAATTAATCCTCGTGTATCTAGGTCATCAGCATTGGCTTCAAA
>CALPUT020000320.1 GCA_943326825.2 Chryseobacterium gleum
CTTGGTTAAAAGCTAATTTTCCAGGGATCTATATCTATTTTTTAGGGAATGCCTATACGAAAGCAGTTGTTAATTCATATAATTCTATTGATGAGTTCATTGATTGGAAAGAATTAGAGTCTAAATCGAAAGAAGAACAAATTAGCTTTCTAAAAGCTTTGAATTCAGAAGCAATTGTTCATGCATTTCCGAGAAAAGAAATTGCGAAACTGGCAAAAAAGGCAAAAATAAACTTTCGAATTGGAACATCTCATCGCTTGTTTCATTTTTTAACATGTAATGTTAAAGTTGATTTTACGAGAAAAAATTCGCCTTACCATGAATCGCAATTAAACTTTGAATTACTTAGACCATTTGGCTTGAGTTCTATTCCTATATTGGAAGAAGTGAATGAAATGACCAATCACTTTGAAGCGAAAAACAATGAATTACCGCAATTTATTTCAAAAAAATTAGCTTCAAATAAAACGGTGATTTTACATCCGAAATCACAAGGAAGCGCTGTTGAATGGGGCGTAAATCACTATGTTGAATTGGCACTTCAATTAGAACAAAAAGGATATACGATTTTCTTTACTGGAACCGAAAAAGAAGGTTTAATGTTCCGTGATCAAGTTCCTTTTTCTGAAAATATTATTGATACAACAGGAAAATTAACTTTGGAGCAATTAATTTATTTCATTTCTAAAGTTAAAGCGTTAGTCGCTTGTTCAACTGGCCCACTTCACATTGCAGGATATACAGGAATTAAGGCTATTGGTTTATTTTCTCCTAGAAGACCCATTCATCCTGGAAGATGGAGAGCGTTGGGAAAAGACGTTCATATTTTAGTGAATGATGAAAATTGTCAGACTTGTGCGAGTAAACAAAAATGTAATTGCATTGAACTTATTTCAATAAAACGTATTATGAATGAAATTTAAAAAAACGATCAACAATTTAACCCTTTCTAATCTTTATATCAGCATTGCTGCTGGTGTAATCTGTTCTGGAATAAGTCATTTATTACATTACCATCAAGTTTTCGAAATTGGATTATTTGTTTTTTCGAGCACATTAAGCATATATTCTTTTCAGCGTTTAGTGAAATATAAGTTAGAAGAAAAACGGGAATCTGAACTGAATTCGTGGCTAGAAAAAACTGTAAAAATTCAAGTTGTTTATATTTTTCTTTTCGCGATTCTTTCTATTTACATTTACTTTTTCACATTAAACGCCTTTGAAAACACAAAGTGGTGGATGGTTATTTCCTTAATATTGAGTGTATTATATGCTGTAAAATTAAAAGGTAAAAGTTTACGTGATGTTCATTACCTTAAAATGCATTTAATTTCAATTGTATGGTGCAATTCATTATTGTTTCCAATCTTATTAAATAATGATTATGAATCGACAAATTTGCTGTTTATTTTGATTCATTATTTCTTATTCATTGCATTGTGTATTCCATTTGATATAAGAGATTTATATTACGATGTTACATCTTTAAAAACACTACCACAACTTATTGGCGTAATCAATTCTAAATTAATCTGTATTTCAGCTTTTCTATTTTTTGCGGTAGGTTCAATCTTGTTAAAACCTGATTTAATTGAGCATTATTTTTATATTCTTTCAATCATAATTGGCTTCATTATTCTTTCATTTGCATCTGAAAAACGAAAATCCTACTACTACACTCTTCTAATTGATGGGGTTATTTTAGTTGTAGGATTAAGCTATTTATTATAAGAAAAGGTGGTTTCGACTCCGCTCAACCACCTTTCATTTTTTTGTGTTATTTATAATTCCTATTATATCAATTCCAATATTTTATCCATCACTTCCTGAGCATCCCAATTAGCTTCGATGTTAGGCATTTTCATCACCTGTTCCATAATAGCATTTTGAGCTTTTCCATTTTCGATTACTTTGTGGTAACGAATATGACTAAAAGTTACTTGAGAATACAATGGAATCCATTTTTCAGGATATAGGTTACTGAATTTTGCTTCGATTTTTTTACGTAATAAGAATTCTTTATTTGCTGTTAAATCTCGCATTTCAATATAATTCATCAACGATAAATCAATAATTGCATTTCCGTCTGGAACTCTTGTTTTTGAGTAAGCGCTTAATAATCCATCCCAATTACCATTCGCTTCATCTAACATTTCTTGGAAAATCATACAATCTTCGAAACCACAATTCATTCCTTGTCCATAGAAAGGAACAGTTGCATGAGCAGAATCTCCTAACAATAATACTTTATTTTCGAAATTCCAAGGACTACATCTCACCATTACTAGAGCAGAAGTAGGGTTTTCAAAATAGTCATCCAATAACGTTGGCATTAATGGAACCGCATCTGTAAACGTTTCATTGAAAAATTCTGCTACTTTTTCACGTGTATTGATCGTGTCAAAAGATTTTTCCCCATACATTGGGAAGAAAAGCGTACAAGTAAAACTTCCATCCATATTCGCCAAAGCAATCATCATGAATTCACCTCTTGGCCAAATATGTAAACAGTTTTTATCTAATTTGTGTGTTCCATCTTCGTTAGCCGGAATGATTAATTCCTTATATCCGTGATCTAAATATTTTTGAGAATAATCAAACATAGGTGTTTTTTGCATTCTAAAACGAACAGCTGAAAAAGCCCCATCAGTTGCAAAAACTTTATCAAAAGAATGTTTCGTCTCTTGCTTCAATTCTGTATTTTCAAAAATCAATGTGTTAGAATCTAACTCAATGTCTTTGCATTTATGATTGAAATTGTATTTGATAGAAGGATATTTGTCAGCCAAATTCATTAATTTTTGGTTCAATCCACCTCTAGGTACAGAATAAATTGCCTGACCATCTTTACCATATTGTTGGTAAGATAAACTTCCATCAACGGCATGCATACATCGTTGGTACATTGGAATCGCCATTTCTTTAATATCGCCCTCAATTCCTGCAGCTTGTAAAGCCCTCCATCCTCTATCAGACATCGCTAAATTAATTGATTTTCCAGCTATCAATTTAGCTTTACGTAAATCAGGTCTATTTTCAAAAACAGTAACATCATATCCTTTTTTTGCCATTAAGATAGCTTGTAAACTACCTACTAAACCTGAACCAACAATTCCAATTTTTTCCATAATTTTTATTTTTAAAGAAGTTAGATCGCTAAGATTCTCTTAGCTATTAGATATTAGACCACTTCGTTTTTAGACTAATTCATCTAATATATATGTCTAACTTCTAAATATCTTATTTAATCGATTTCTCCAATAACTGACCAAAGTAATATACATCTTCAAATGAATTGTACAATGGAGCTGGTGCAACACGTATAACGTTTGGTTCTCTCCAATCTGCAACAACACCTTCGTCAGTCAATGCATCAAATAATGCCTTCCCTTGTCCGTGAGCTAGAATTGATAATTGTGCTCCTCTTTTTGTTTTATCTCTAGGAGTAATGATTTCAAATGAACATCTTTCTTTATTTTTCTCAGAAATATCATCAATCACAAACTCTAAATAAGCCGTCAATAAATCTCTTTTCGTTCCTATACGATCCATTCCTGCTTCATCAAAAACATCCAAAGAAGCTAAATGAGCTGCCATACCAATAATTGGTGCATTACTTAATTGCCAACCTTCAGCACCTTTCATAGGATTAAA
>CALPUT020000321.1 GCA_943326825.2 Chryseobacterium gleum
CAAAAATATTGGTTAAATCTATATCCAAAGATTCTACATTGGGAAACTTATGTTTCAAATCATTTATATGCTCAATTGCACGATCATATTCAGCAGAGGTTTGACGAATTGGCATTGTCATAATCAACGTTTTCTTACCTGTTTTTGCGCACAAAGTAGAAGTTAATGCTGAATCAACACCTCCTGAAATACCTACAATAAAACCTTTGGCTCCTGATTTTTCAATATAAGAATCGAGCCAACTAATTATGTGATTAGAAACCTTTTCGCTATTCAAAATTCAGAATTTAGAATAAAATCGATAATTTAAATAAGATCTGATTTTGTTTGAATGGTAAAGCTGAAAAATCAGTTGGATCAGTTTGATTACCATTTACTAAATTAAAAGCAGCGAAATTTGTCATATTCTTTTCTTCGTCTCCTGTAATTGACTTACCTCTATTCACATCAACAAATCCATAATAGTAACCTAATTCAGCAACTAAACAAGTTGAACCTGAAAAATTCCATTCAGCACCTCCAGAAAGACCAACTGAACCTTTGTATAATGACAAATCTCTTTTTGTAGGTATCATCCCATCATTATTTACATTTACTTGATCAGCTTGAAATGGTAAATAACCTTTATCGTAGTTTTTTGAAGTCAAAAGAAAACTGTTTCTCAATCCAAATTTTCCAAAATATCTAAAATATCCTATGAATTTCGTCCTAAAAACCAGCATAGTTGGAATCGTTAAATAAATAGGCTTCATTTTCCTTTCAGTTAGAGCATAAACAGTACCTTTTGGGTTATAAATTCCATCACCATTAAGATAATCTGCCTTTCTATAAATTTCAGCATCATTATAAAAGTAAAATAAAGAAGTCGAACCTGCTTTATATTTAATCGATTCAAAATCAAACTCTAAACCAGTATTTAATCCAATTGTAGGTGTAAATGAGAAATTTAAATTCATCCCAACAGTTAAATCACTACCTACTCCATTTTTAGCGATCATTTTTGTACCCGGCTTGATGATATTCATTCCAGCTCCAAAAACTAAACCTGCTTGTACTTTTTTATCAGCTGCTTCTTGAGCTACTATTGATGTTAAGACTCCTATTGAGAATATTCCTACTAAAATATTTTTCATTTTTATCAACTTAAAGTTCACTTGTAATATACTAATTCAGTTCGATTGATTAATTTTGAGTGCAATATTAATAATAATAATGACGGTAAAAAAGATTTACATATTCGGAATTGTTTCACTTTTCCTTTTTTCATGCAAAAATAACAAACTCGATGTTGACACTTCAAATGTCAATGTGTCTATCAATTATGTAAATTTAGATTCTTTGATTACAAAATCAGATGCAAAAAATCTGATTCAAAATCATCATCGTCTTCAAAAAGAAATGACTGAAATTTATGAATATCAAATCGGTTATTGCTTGGGAATTGGAAGAGTTTCAGACACTGCTTTTGTAAATAGTATTCAACAATTTAAAAATGATCCTTTCATAAAACGTGTTGAAAATAGAATTGGAGAAAAATTCAAAAATGTATCTCTTTACAAAGAAAATATTACTCAAGGATTTAAAAACTTAAATTTTCACTTTCCGAATGGAAAAACACCGACTACAATTGCATTTTTAAATTCCCTTTTCAGATCAAATGCTTGGAGTACATCGAAAGAAATTGGAATAGGAATCGAACGTTATTTAGGTGCTAATACAGATGTTGTTAAGGAATTACCGGCTGAATCATTTTTTGATTGGGTAAAAGAAGGTATGAATGTTGACTATTTAGAACGCGATGCTTTATGTTCTTGGATAATGACACATTATGTTCCTGAAAACGAAACAAATTTGGCTGAAGGAATTATTCGTTGGGGAAAAATCATTTACCTTACTGAAGCCGCACTTCCAAACGTTGAAAAAAACATCATTATTCGCTATACGCCTGAAGATTACAAATGGGCAGAAGAAAATGAATTCGCTTTCTGGAAATACTTAGTGGATGAAAAATTATTATTCAATAACAACGAACGAGATAAATCAAACATGTTGAACGATGGCCCATTCACAATTGGTCTTCCTGAAAAAGGTCCCGATCGATTGGGACAATTTTTAGGTTGGAGAATGATTCAAATTTACATGGAGAAAAACGACATTTCATTACAAGAATTAATCAAAGTACCTTACAACGAAATATTACAAGCATACGAAATTAAAGAATAAACAAAATGGAAGATAAAATAACAAAAACATCAGAAATTTCAATCAAAGTTGGTTTGAACGAAAATAGTTTACCAATCAAAATGCAATGGAATGCATCTGATGGTGGAATTGAAAAAGCTCCTGCAAAAGCAATGATGCTGTCTTTATGGGATGAAGCTGAAAAAAACACCATGAAAATTGATTTATGGACAAAAGACATGTCTATTGAAGAAATGAAACAATTCTTTCATCAAACATTGGTTACAATGGCCGATACGTTTGAAAAAGCTACGGGAGAAACAAATATTTGTGAAGATTTACGTGACTATTGTTTTCACTTCGCTGAGAAGATGAAAATATTACCAGAGTAAACTTCGACTCCGCTCAGTTTACTCGACTCCGCTCAGTTTACTTGAAGTCTATATTAGTATTGGAATCTCAATCCAAAATCCAAAATTCAACATTTAAAATTCAAAATTCTAATGATTGGTACTATATCCAAAATGAAGGTCGATTTGCAAGATGAAGTGAGGTACACTCTAATCTTGGGAGATGATGCTATCGATATGAATTCTTTAATCAATAAAGACATTCGTTTGTTTTGGAATGGCGATATCTTTTGTAGTGCTTGTGGCAAAAAAACTAAAAACTCTTTCGGAGAAGGATTTTGTTACCCTTGCTTTCAATCTGCCCCTGAAGCAACAGAATGCACTATTCGACCAGAACTTTGTCGAGCACATTTAGGTGAAGGTAGAGATCCAGAGTGGGAAGAACGAAATCACAACACTCCTCACATTGTCTATTTAGCAGCTTCTGATATTGTAAAAGTCGGTGTGACTAGAATAACTCAAGTTCCAACACGTTGGATCGATCAAGGAGCAAGTTCTGCAATTCGTTTAGCTGAAACACCCAATCGTTATGAAGCTGGGATTTTAGAAGTCGCTTTAAAATCTTTTTTTGCCGATAAAACCAATTGGCAACGCATGTTAAAAAATGAAGTGGATGATTCAATCGATTTGGTGGAAGAAAAATGGAATCTTCACGATCAATTACCAGAAGATTTAATTCATTTTTTTTCAGAAAATGATGAAGTAATTGAAATAAATTATCCTGTATTAACTTATCCAACAAAAGTGAAAAGCTTAAGTTTTGATAAAACACCTACCATCGAAGGGAAACTAGTAGGCATAAAAGGTCAATATTTAATTTTTGAAGATGGAAGTGTTTTGAATATTAGAAAGCATACTTCTTATTTTTTGGATGTGAATTATTAGATTTTAGATTTTAAATAACAAAAATCTAATAACAAAGTGATTCTAACTTCTAAAAATCTAACTTCTAATAAATCTCAACTTTTTTCTACCTTTGCAAAATGTGAAAAGACAAACTAAGCAAATTTGCGGCAATTAAAGAATATCCTCATGTATTCGAGCACAACGAAGATGAA
>CALPUT020000322.1 GCA_943326825.2 Chryseobacterium gleum
GAATGGAACAACTGTAAAAATTCGAATCCATGTCTGAGAAATTGAAAGTAAGTGCGTTAATTATTGATGATTCTAAACAAGCAAGAAAACTGCTTCGTTTGATGTTGATGGAATTGACATCTGACATTCATGTTGTTGGAGAAGCAGCAGATGTTTCAGTAGGTTTAAACTTAATTGACGAGTTTCAGCCAGATGCCATTTTTTTAGATATTGAAATGCCTGGTCAATCAGGTTTGCAACTTGCGGAAATTTTAATTCAAAAGCAATTCAAAGGATCTATCGTTTTTACTACTGCTTATAATTCATATGCTATTAAAGCTTTTAGACTTTCTGCAATAGATTATCTTTTAAAACCAATCCAAGAAGATCAATTGATTCAAGCAATTGAGAAATTAATATCCGAAAAACAAAATCAAGACAATGCTGAACGTTTAACTGCTTTATCTGAAAATTTAAGTGAGAACGATAAAGAAGTACTTTGTATTCCAAATCAAAGTGGTTTTGAATATATTCCAATTTCTGAAATAGAATATATCGAAGCAGATGGCTCATATGTAAATATTTATTGTATCAATAAGCGATCTAAAACTGTTTCAAAAAACTTAAAATACTTTGAAAGTGCATTATTAGATTTTAGTAATTTCATAAGACCACATCGTTCCTATATTGTAAATAAGGATTTTATTACAAATTATATAAAGTCAGACGGAGGTTTTTTGATTCTTAAATCAGATGTTGAAATTCCCATTGCTCGAGAGAGAAAACAAGTAATCCAAGAAATTCTCAAGTAATATTTTTCGATCATATTACCGTTTACAAATTCAAACGTACTGTTCACAAATAACTATTTTTTGAAAGAGAAGTTAAATATAATTTCGTGAAAATTTTATTTATGAAAACTTCTTATTCCTTTATTCTAACGCTGTTTTTTATTTGTATTTCTATTAATAGTTTGATTGGCCAAGAAATTTATACTTCTTGGGCCAATGGTATTAGTGGGCCTATAATGACATCAGGAAATCAAATTGTAGTTGATAACTCTGGCAATTCAATTGTAGTTGGTGAGTTTTATGGAAGTACAGACTTTGATCCAGGATCAAATAATACCATTTTAGATGGAGGTACGGATGTGGATGGATTTATTACCAAATACGATAATCAAGGTAATTTTTTATGGGCTAAGCAAATTATTTGCAATAATAGTATTTTGACTAGAGACATTTCAAAAGATGCTTCGAACAACATAATTATTACTGGTCATTTTTCAGGAACTATTACTTTTGACATTAACCAAAGTAATTCAACTTTAACTTCTTTGGGGTATAACGATAATTTTATAGCCAAATACAATTCATCAGGTACATTATTATGGGCAAAACAAATTAGTGGTTCAAGTGATGAAGATTCATACTCAGTTGTATGTGATAATTTAGGAAATATTTATTCAACTGGACAATTTCAAGGAACAGTAGATTTTGATCCAAATTTGGGAATATCTAATTTAACTGCAAATGGTGGGAATCCACAGTTAAACTCCTTTATTCTAAAACTCAATTCAAATGGAGAATTTGTTTGGGTAAAAAGTTTTGTTGGTTCCGTAAATTACTCTTTTAGTTCGGTTTGTAATACCAATGGTGATATATTCATAAGTGGTGGTTTTACTGGGACAGTAGATTTTGATCCAAGCTCAAATACAAATAATTTAACTTCTGGTTCTTATAGTGATTTCTACATTTGCAAGTTAACAAGCAATGGTCTATTTGTTTGGGCAAAACAAATGAATATGTCGCAACAAGCATATATTTATTCAATGAAACTCGATGTCAATGGAAATTTATTGCTTTCAGGAGGATTTAAAGGAACAATAGATTTTGATCCAGGAAATGGCACGAATGCATTAACTAGTAATGGGAATTATGACATTTTTGCACAGAAATTAGATGAGAATGGAAATTTAATTTGGGTCAAACAAATTGGAGGAACAGGTTCTGATTTTTGTAATTCAATGACAATAAATAATTTAGGTAACATTTATCTTGGGGGTGATTTTGATGGAACTGTTGATTTCGATCCAAGTGCCGCCAATTTTGATATTACATCACAAAGTAAGGATATGTTTTTACTAAAACTTACAAGCCAAGGTGATTTTGAATGGGCAGAAAAATTAGGAGGTAGCCAATATGAGGAAATTTCCTCTATTTCAATGATTCCGACAGATAATGATATTATTTATTTGACAGGTTATTTTGCAGGTTCAATAGATATGAATAATGGGCCAGGACAACTATTAATCAATTCAACAAACGGAGGAAGTTCATTATTTACAGCGAAATTAATACCTTGTTCACCTTTTACAGCAACTGTTTAGGCAAATGCATGTGGTTCTTATACATGGAATGGTAATAATCAAACGTATAATTCATCTGGAAGCTATACTGCTAATCTTCAAAATACGAATGGCTGCGACTCAACAGTTACATTGAATTTAACGATAACTAATATTAATAATTCCATTTCTCAAAATAACAATATACTTTCTGCTGTTCAAAACGGTGCTACATATACTTGGCTAGATTGTAATAATGGAAATCAACCAATTACTGGAGCAAATAATCAAAGCTTCACAGCGACTTCAAATGGAAGTTATGCAGTTCAAATTGGATTAAATAGTTGTATTAGTCAAAGTACGTGTACAACAATCAATACATTGGATTTAAATGAAAATGCAATTGAGTTTTTCTCCATTCAACCAAATCCTGCTAATGAAAAGGTAATTGTAAGATCTAACAAACCGACAGTTATTTTCATAACGAGTTCAAACGGATAAGTTTTAAAGAAAATTCAAATTGAACAAGAGACAAACATTGATTTAACAGATTTAACATCAGGTATTTATTTTATTAAAACTGATTCTGGACAACTATTTAAATTAATTAAAAATTAAAAAAAACAATTATGAAAAAACAGCTATTACTTTTATATCTATTCCTTGGAGCTATAGCATATGCTCAAAATGTAACAATTCCAGATGCAAATTTTAAAGCCTATTTACTAGGTAATAATGCAATTAACACTAATTCAGATAGTGAAATTCAAATAAGTGAGGCTTCAGCTTTTTCTGGTCAAATAGATTGCGCTGTAAAAGGAATAACAAATTTAACTGGTATAGAAGCATTTACAGCTTTAACTAACTTAAATTGTCAAGTAAATGCTTTGACTTCTTTAAATCTATCAAATAATTTAGCATTAACTTACTTGGATTGTTCTAACAATCAACTTTCAAGTTTGAATATAAGTAACAATACAGCACTTATAGATTTATTATGTTATGGAAACCCTTTGACAGCAATAAATGTCAATTCAAATACATCTTTAAGACTTCTAGATATTGGTTATACACAAATTTCAACTATCAATCTTTCAAATAATTTACAGCTAGTATCTTTTGGTGGCAGTTATACAAATCTCACCTCATTAGACCTTTCTTCTAACACAAATCTTTATGATTTAGCTTGTTATGATAGTAAAATCAATTCGATTATTTTTCCAACAAGCACATCGTTTCAATACGTTGAATGTCAAAATAATTTATTAACGAATTTGAATTTAACTACTTTAACAAACTTAAAGTATCTTAAATGTAACTC
>CALPUT020000323.1 GCA_943326825.2 Chryseobacterium gleum
CGATTTGTTAGAAATATCAACCAATAAATCATTTATTGCGAATTGTGTAATTTCACGAATATGATTTTGTATATGATTTCTAACCGATTCCATTATGTTAAAATTATAAAAAAGTCTTGGTAATTGGCATTAATTTTGTATTTTAGAGCAAAGTATTTAATACACAGCGTATGAAAAAATTTATACTTCTTGCAATAGCATTGATTTCAATACTTGATTTGAATGCTAAAACTCCTTTAATGTATTCGGATGATGAATATAACTGCGAGCTTTTTTCTAGCATCGATCCTACAATTTCGATTTTCCCAAATCCTACAAATTCGGATGCAACGTTGAACATTACATTGCCAAAAGCAGCTGCTGTTTCATACTCTGTATCAAATTCATTAGGACAACAAATCGAAGCGGATAACTTAGGAACGTTAAAAGACGGTTCTTATTCTATTAAATTAAATTCTACAGAATATTCAAATGGTATTTATTTCATCAAAGTAAGAATTGGTGATTCAATGATTACTCAAAAATTAATTGTGAAATAATTTACACACACTTTTTTCAAAGGGAATTCTAATGGATTCCCTTTTTTTCTGCCCCAAAGTCTTCTTTTTTGCTTTTTTGAAATAATATTTTGTTATAATAGATCATATTCATAATATGCTATTAAAGCTATTCTCTTAATTTATTTTGGTTTTATCTAAAAAAAATTTTAAATTTATAATAAATGAAAAAATACAAACATGAAAAAACAATATCTATTAATATTTATGATCAAAATTCTGGTATCTCAAAATATTTTTGCTCAAAATATTGCATCTCAATCTATCAATAATGCTGGAAAAACAATGATTCAGAGTAACAGTTCAATTTGTTTTACAGTTGGGGAATTAGTAGTATTATCTGAAACTGATACTGATGGTAATTCACTTGGAAATGGATTCACTTCGGGAGCCACGATTACAACCACTGGAATATTAGAACCAAATTCAGAATTATTGAGTGTCAAGGTTTTTCCAAACCCTACCTCAGAATTAGTAAACATACAAATTAATCATTCTACATTGGATCAAATATCAATTTCCATATGTGATATAAATGGCAAAATAATATATTTTGGTAAATATGCGCCTATTGCTAATATTATTGGTATAAATATCAATAATTATGAATTTGGAACCTATATGATGTCAATAAATAATGAAAGTAATCAAGTACTTGGAACTTACAGAATAATCAAAAAATAAAAAAAAACATGAAAAAAATAAATTTACTTTTGACATTTTATTTGGCTATATTCACAATTACACAGGCACAAATACCTCCTCAAGCATTTAATTATAGTGCTGTAGCTCGAAATGCTTCAGGCCAACCTATAGCTTCGCTTTTAGTTGGTATTCAGATTAGTATTATAAAAACAACTTCAACAGGTGCAGTGCAATATTCAGAAAATCATGCTGTCACTACAGATGAGTTTGGTCTATTTAACCTGGTAATTGGAGCAGGAGCAATTCAAAGTGGAAGCTTGAGCGCTATTAATTGGAGTTCAGATAAATATTTCTTAAAAATTGGAATGGATATTTCTGGCGGAACTAATTTCCAAACAATGGGAATCACACAATTATTGAGTGTTCCTTATGCAATGCATGCAAATACTGCTGATAGTATCATATACTCAACACAGCAATTACCATCAATTGAAATAGATTCAATTGTTCCCTCTCCCTATACCATCAATAATATAACTACATATTTTAATATAACAAATGATGGAGGGGAAACAATATTAAAAAGTGGAATATTGTATGGTACAGATCCTAATTTGACAATTTCAAATTCTTTAGGATATCATATAAGTTCTTTAATTGGGAATGGAAATGATAGTTCTCAATCAACTCTATTATTTGGGACTCAATATTATTTTAGACCATTTGCTGTAAATATAAGAGGGACTTCATATGGTTCAATTCATACCTATACTGTTCCACCTTGTCAAGATCCTGTTTTTTTAACTAAACCAGCTAATAATATTTTATACAATTCTGCCACGTTAAATGGTGAAGTTACAAGTGTGGGGAATTTTAATTCATATTATGGTTTCAATTATGGTAATACCCCAAATCCAACTACAAATATATCTTTACCAAGTAGTTTGTATGGAAATATATTCAATTATAATATTTCTAATTTGACACCTAATACTACATATTACGCACGAGCTTCTTTTTTTGGTTGTAATGGTTTAGTATATGGAAATGAGATTAGTTTTACTACACCTGCACTACAGCCTCCGGTTGTATTAACGCAACAAGTATTAAATATAACGAGTAATGATGCAGAAATAACTTGTGAAATAACAATGGCTGGCGATTGTGCTATTCAGCAGGGAGTATGCATTAGCACAAATCCTAACCCTACAACAAATGACATTGTAATTTTAGAAAACGGGGGGATCTCTGGCGGAGGTTTTCCTATTTACACCATAAATACCTCGAACAATGGTACATTATTAGACCCAAACACAACTTATTATGTAAGATCTTATGTGATATATTGCGAGGGTACTGTTTACGGGAACGAACTCAATTTTACAACGCAACCATGATTCTTTTTTGTAATCGTAGTTTTCTTAAAAAAACTGAAATGTAATTGCAGTTCCTCATTTTTACTTATCAATCAATTTCAAAAGACTCACTGCTGCTTTCAGTGAGGGAGAATGCCGAAAAGCCGAAGAGTAGGAAAATATTAAATTTTATATTTATGAAGATTATTTGCTTATCTTTTTTTATTTGCTTAAGTTATAATTTAATGGCTAGTTGTGTTGGTCCTGCAAACTGTGTCTACAAGTATCCTTTAGGTAGCTCAGTCTCTGTTAACTCAAATATTAGGTTAATACCTCAAAATATGTTGGGTGGTGGATATAAAATTCTTACTGGATTTATTCACATAGTCAAAACAAGTACAAACGCAGAAGTTCAAACGTTGTATGTTAATGACTTTTACCCTCAAAACACAGTTTTAGCTTTAGACACATTTACATTTGAACTTATTTTCCCACTTGAACCTAATACCAATTATAAAGTTTTAGTAGATGCAAATACATTTATGGCTGCAGGCTGCCAAGGGGGCACTTCAGGAGGTAGTATGCCAGAAACGATTTGGTATTTTACAACTGGTTCAGTAGCTGAAATAACAGGAAATGAATAAAATGTATTCACTGTTTACCCAAATTCAACAAATGGATTAATAAACCTATCAACTAAAAATAATTTAATAGGTAAAGATTTGTGTATATTTGATTATACAGGACGAATTATTGAAAGATTTCCAATTGTATCTGAAGTTCAAACTATAGATATTACTAAATTATCAAGAGGAGTTTATTTTATTTCATTAACTGGAAATAAATCAACTGGTGTAAGGATTTTAAAGGAATAATCCTAATTGCGTATTTAAAATCTATACTTTTATATTTCAACCAATACAACTGTCAAGCAAGTGCTTCACAAACTGTAAACACAAACCCAACTGTAACTTTGAATAGTATACCTGCATATAGTTTAAAAACAAGTGCGCCAATTCAACTTGTTGGTAATCCAACAGGAGGAACATTTTCAGGAGATGCAGTTTCTGGAAG
>CALPUT020000324.1 GCA_943326825.2 Chryseobacterium gleum
CCGATTGAATTATTGGATTTTGATGCAGTAAAAGTGGATGATTTCTCAAAAATACTTTGGTCTACAGCTTCAGAAACAAATAATAATTATTTCACAATTGAGAAATCATACGATGGTAGAAATTGGTTTGAATTAACTCAAGTTAGTAGTGTTGGTAACACAACAAGACAAACTTATTATCAGTTTGAAGATAAGACTTTTATGGATGAAATCAATTATTATAGATTGTCACAGACAGATTATAATGGTAAATCAATAATTTATAGCCCAAAATCAGTATTATTTGAAAAAGATAAAGTTGAGTACATTTACAGAAATGTTTTAGGCCAAGAAATTGATTTTGAAAACACACCTTCAGGTGTTTATTTGAAATGTTTTTCTGATGGTACTTCTATAAAAGTTTTTAAAAATTAACAAACTAATTAGACTATTAAATTTATAAACCTCAATTTTAAATTGAGGTTTATAAATATTAATTAATTATTGTTTTTGTTTAGAGAAGTGCTAATAGGGTTAACTTCAAAAAGATCTCAAAAATTGAAGAAGCTGTAAATTTCTCTAATTTAATAACTCCCTTTAAATTAAATATTTATAAACCCAAAATTAAACTTTCAACAATATATCGATTTAGTATTATATTTTTAAATTTATTATTTAATCGTTTGTTTTTTTAAATTAAATTTGATCCAGATTTTTTATTGAAACCCTTGAAGTTGAATCTTTGATTATGAACTGAAACCAATAAAAATGAAATAGACATTCGTCAATTTTATGATTCGCATAGGTTTATCATTTATTCTAATCTTATTCTTAATCACTTTTACTTTTTCTCAACAATTAATCATCAATGAAGTTTCACAAGGAACAAATTCAGCTGAGTATGTTGAATTTGTTGTAATAGGTATTCAATCATGCAATTCACCAGTACCTTCGATTGATTTAAGGAAAGTTATTATTGATGATAATAATGGCTATTTTGCACCTGGTTCTGGGACAGGAATTGCGTCAGGAGCAGTTCGATTTGCTGATAATATTTTTTGGTCAGCTATTCCTCAAGGAACATATATTGTTATTTATAATGAAGCAGATAGAAATAATGCTTTGCCTCCAGATGATATTTCATTAACCGATGGTAATTGCCGATTAATCATTCCTGCATCATCAACTTTATTGGAAGTGACAAATGTTAATAGTCCTTCTACAATAACTAATTTATATCCACCAAATAATAATTGGGTTAGTGGAGCTAATTGGTCTCCATTAGCGATGAGTAATTCAAATGATTCATTTCAAATCCCAAATTTACAGATCAATGGAACACCTTTGCATGCTGTAAGTTGGGGTAACAATACTAATGGTTCAATTATTTATTTTTCAGGTTCAGCATCGTCTAAAGTTTTTTCATTTAAGAATTTAATTTCGAATGATTGGAATAATCAATCAAATTGGATAGCTGGAGATGTAGGTGTCAATGAAACTCCAGGTAGAGCAAACAGTCCGGAGAATGATGCTTGGATTGGGTCAATGAATCCGCAATGTGGAATAACTCCTCAACTTTCCTTGAATACTTTTGTGCAAAATGAAACATGTTCAGGATTATGTAATGGAGAAGCTAGTGTTTCTGTAGCTAATGGTGTTTCAAATTATACTTATTTATGGTCAAATGGATCTACTGTTCAGACTAATTCTAATTTATGTCCTGGTGATCATACTGTAACAGTAACAAGTATAGAAAATTGCCCAATATCTTCAACTATTACGGTAACTATTCAAAGTGGGACGCTACCAAACCAAGTAATAATTAATTCTGTTGGTGATCTATATGTAACAGATAATCCTGTTCAATTAATTTCAAATCAAAATTCCGGTGTATGGACATCAAATTGTAATTTATGTCTTAGTTCTTCAGGTCTATTTAATCCTTCAATTTCAGGTGTTGGTTTGTTTGATGTTTGTTATGATCTAACTATAGGTCAATGTTCAACAAATTCATGCATTTCAATAAATGTTTTAAATCCATGTACATCACAAATAACGAACGAATCAAAACAACTTTGCCCAGGTGATTCAATGTTAATATATAATAATTGGGTTGATGATATAGGAACTTATTCTAATTCATATAGTAGGATCGAATGGATGTGATAGTATTCATAGGATTCAATTGTCTTTTTTTGAGGTACAAGATATTACTGAATATAAATCGTTTTGCATTGATGATTCTATTAGTTTTGGTGGAGAATGGATTAAAAATCCAGGGATCTATTATATTTTAAATAAAGATGCAAATGGTTGTTTATATAAAAATACAATCAATTTAATAGAAAAAATTTGTAATAATGAGCCATTTTTAGTCTTTATACCAAACGCTTTTAATCCTGATGGAGGAAATATCAATAATGAGTTTAAAATCATTGTAACAGGTGGTAAAGTCCAAGATGGGTTTATTGTAAATCGTTGGGGTGAAGTTATTTTTAACTTTACACAAGATCATTTATCTTGGGATGGTAAAAATTCCACCGGTGAGCTTTCACCAGATGGAATTTATACCTATGTTGTAAATTGTATTTCAGATACTTTAGAAATGAAGAAATGTATTGGTTTTGTAACGCTTATTAAGTGATTTAGTATAATAAGTTTACATGTCCCACGATTTCTTTTCTATCATCATTTTTAATATTTGAGAATATTATTTTCCAAGTGTATGTATCATTTTTACACTTTTCATTATTATATGTTCCATCCCATCCTTTGTTTTTCTCATTTGATTCGAAAATTAGTTCTCCCCATCGGTTGAAGATTAACAATGAATAATTTTCTTCACTTATCTGATTATTAAAAATAGGTTTAAAAATATTATTAAACTCATTTCCGTCTGGTGTAAATGAATTAGGGACATAATAAATCTCATCTTCTTCTATTTGTATTACCATATAACTAGTATCAGTGCAACCATTTTGTGAATAAGCAACTAACTCAATTGTGAAATTCTGATTATTTGAAGTGTTGAAGTTATGAGAAGGACTTGTTAAAGTAGAATTTGAACCATCACCAAAATTCCAACTATATGTTGTTGCATTCTCTGACTGATTTAGGAATGTAACACTAGAGTTTTCACTTGAAATAATTGAATTCGATGTTGAGAAATCAGCTATAGGAGAAACATCAACACAAACAATATCATTTTGAGTTAAAGTATTTGTGCATTGATCAGTAGAAATAACGGTCAATGTTACATCATAACAACCACTTTGAATATATACAATGTCAATTGGATTTAATAAAGTGGAAGTTTGGCCGTTTCCAAAATTCCAAACAACAGATTGAACATCCGTAGAATTATTCGTAAATGATGTTTTTAATGGTGAACAACCACTTATTGGACTAGCGTTAAATAAAACAACAGGTAGAGGATTTATTTCTACATCCATTAACGTTGTTCCTGAGCATTGTCCACTTGCAGGGGTGAATGTATAGCTTGTTGTTCCAGCTGTAGTTGTTGAAATTGAAGCTGTATTCCAAGTTCCACTAATTGCAGGATTATTTGTTGACGCCAAAGGAAGTGTAACTTGTGTTGAATTTAAACAGTATGGGC
>CALPUT020000325.1 GCA_943326825.2 Chryseobacterium gleum
AGACCGGTTGTTGTTCCTGATCATTTACCAATTAAATTGAGTGTTGAAGGAAGAGAACGTAAATACCTTATCAGCATTGACGGTGAATCTCTAAACATCTCTCAAGGTGAAGAAGTAAAAGTGAGTAAGGCTGAATTTATGATCAATGTAGTTAAATTTCAAGATAACAATTTCTTAGATACCATTCGAAATAAAATGCTTTGGGGAATTGATAAGAGAAATTAGTTCACTAATCTTTCTACAAACAGAAACGGTATTAAATTTGCATTATACAATTTCAATAATTGAGAAATTACTAATTTTATAAAATAAATCTATTAAAATGAAACGAACACTTTTTTTAACTTTAAACTTTCTTCTTGCAATTGTAAGTTTAAGTTTTGTAAATGCTCAATCAGATAAAAAGAAAAATTCTGCATTGGAACCTGGAATTTATGCTGAATTTAATACAAACAAAGGAATAATACTTTGTAAGTTGGAGCATGAAAAAACACCAATGACCGTTGCAAATTTTGTTGGATTAGCTGAAGGTAAATTTACAGTTAATGATACTATAAAATATACAACTCCTTTTTACAATGGTTTAAAATTTCACAGAGTAATTGCAAACTTCATGATTCAAGGTGGTGATCCAGATGGTTTAGGATCAGGTGGACCAAAACACCGTTTTTATGATGAAATCGTTCCTGAATTAAAACATTCTGGTCCTGGAATTTTATCTATGGCTAATTCTGGACCTGCTACTAATGGAAGTCAATTCTTTATCACACATAAAGAAACACCGTGGTTAGATGGAAAACACACTATTTTTGGACATGTAATTGAAGGTCAAAACATTGTTGATGCAATTGCTCAAAATGACACGATGAAAACGGTTAAAATCATCCGAGTTGGGAAACCAGCAAAAGCTTGGGATGCAACTCAAGTTTTCAAAGATTCATACAACAAAATCAAAGCTGAAGAAGACAAGAAAACTGAGTATTTTCAAAAGTTAAGTGCAATGTCTGAAACAGATTACAAAAAATTCATGTTTGAAGAAGTATTGAAAGTATATCCAACAGCTAAACAAACTGAATCTGGATTAGTTTACATTATTGAGAATGCAGGAACTGAACCAAAAGCTTCAATGGGAGATTCTCTTTCTTTACATTACAGAGGTACTTTCAGAGCGGATGGAAAACAATTTGACGCTTCTTATGATAGAGGCGCTCCAATGGATTTTGTTTACAAAGTTAACAGAATGATTCCTGGTTTCGAAGAAGGAATCGGAATGATTGGCAAAGGCGGTAAAGCAAAATTAATCATCCCTTATTACCAAGCTTACGGTAAACAAGGAAGACCAGGTGCAATCCCTCCTTTTTCTGACTTAGTATTCGACATCGAATTAATGGATAAGAAATAAGATTAAAGAAATCATAATTGAATCCTCACAGAAATGTGGGGATTTTTTTTTATTATTTAATTTTTCTTTTTTTCTTTCTATTTATTTTTGCTGATTTCTGTTTAAATTCAACATTAATAAATGTATTTGATTTATCAAACGAATTTAATCTTTTCAATGTGCCATCTGAATTAAATACTATTGAACTTGACTCACAAGTTGTTGAATCATTTACTGCTATATATTTCCCAGTAATATTATAAGGACTATAAAACCTGATTTTATTTTTTATTCCTATTTCATATATTTTTGATGAGTCAGAAATTTGTACATATTCTAAATTACCTAGAGAATCAAATTGATGTATAACTTTAGAATTATTATAAACATTTAAATCAAACTTTAAAATACCATTTGAATAATATTCTTTAACAACTCCATTATATGAAAGTTTTTCTTGCCTATTATTTTGATAAAACGTTGATTCATAAATAAGACCTAACCTTTGATGGTATTTTCTTAAAACTGCTATACTATCATTTGAAAATAATAATTTTTCAATAAAAACACTGTCCGTATCGTATTCAATTTTAAATGTTTCAGTTGGGATATTAACTTGAAATCCTAATAAATAATACCAATAACCTCTTTTAAATGTATTTATAGAATTATTTACAATAAAACCTTGACCAAACCTAAAAGTCCATAAACTATCATCTTTATAATACCCTGTCGTTAAAAAACCTTCAATTGAATATTCTCTATATAAACCCGTTACATTTCCATTCAGTAAATAAAATATTTTTGCAATATGTTTTTTCTCATGATCGAAAAACAAACTATACTTTCCATCTGATAATGAATGTCTTATTTTAAATAAAGAATCGCTCTTTTGTACAACAAATAAATTTGATTTTTCTAAATATGAAAACGTCTCACTTTGAGAATAACATTTAATATTTGAAAATAAAAAGATTGAAAAAATAGTTAAATTGAAATTTAACATGACAGAATTAGAATTTAACATTTTGTACATTATAATTCTAAAATTTAAAGATTAACTATTCTTACAAAGCCGAAGGACAACTAGAATGACTTCCCAATTTAAAAGTCAGCATAAACCCATAAAACACATACCAATCTTTGGTAACTGAATTCCCTCTTCTTCCATATGGATTTGCATCTAAACTGGTATTTGACATTTTCCCAGCCAAAGGACCATTTTGCTTTGTTAACGAAACGGCGTCAATATAAGTATCAGAATGAACATCATCTAAATAATCTGTAAATGTTTTACGAATTCCAAATTCTAGATTTAAAGTTCCAAATTTCCATAAAGTTAATCGAGCACCAATTCCTAAAGGCATACATAACTGCGTTAAACTATATCTATTTCTGTTCGACAAACTAGAACCTTGTCCCTCTGTGCCTAATGGTCTTAATAACTCATCTTTTCCATTTACCGTTGCTTTTGGATTCATTTGGAAAAAACCAATTTGAGCTAATAAGTAAGCTGTCCCTTTATATCTAGGATGACCAACTTGAAATGGAAAATAATTAAACTCTACCCCACCAGCAAATTCAAAAATGGAAGATTTAAAGTTTAAATTACGATTCTTATATAATTCTCTTTTAGAATTTTTGTCATCAGCACTTACATTCCCATAAAGCGCATTAAATCTCAAAGCTAAACGAGAATGAACATTGTATCTAAAAATCAATCCACCTGCAGGTTTCGAATATGTAAAATGTTGGTATGGATTTAAATCGCCAATATAGTATGAACCTCCAATAAAAACGCCTAATTCTGATCTAGAATATGAAGTTACTCTTTGCGAAAAAGTAGCTGAAGCAATTAATAAAACAAATACTATGCTATTTAATATTCTCATTTCTTATTTTGAAATTTAACGCGAATTTATAGAAATTATTGTACAAATTGCTTATTTTCAGATAAAACCTTTTAGAATATTTTTTATTATTTTAACATTTAATTATTATTTTAACAAAATTAGTTTTCAAATTTGTATCTTTGCACTTTAAAAATAAACTATGAATAACAAAACGCTTCTTGACACGGCTAAAAAATTCGGTACACCTACCTATATTTACAATGCTGAAACAATTCAAAATCAATATACTAAATTAAAAAATGCTTTCGATGGTATCGATGTGAAATTACATTATGCGTTAAAAGCATTAAAC
>CALPUT020000326.1 GCA_943326825.2 Chryseobacterium gleum
ATTGGAATAATAATTATCGATGAGGTAATTAGAATAAATTTTAATTCAGATTGAATAGATTTTTTATGGATGACAATGAGTTCAGTTAATTTGAAAAGTAAAATGTTTACCGTTAAAATCCAAAGTGATCCTCCTAAAGCACCTGTAAAACTATACCATTGGATTAATTTTGGTGTAATTGAAAATGCATTCCCAAGTGTTAACCACGGATAGGATAATTCCCAATGATAGTGAATGAATTCAAATGCAATCCAGATAATAGGCAAGAAGATTATTCCATTTTTAGGATCTACTATTTTTTTAGAAATATGGAATAAATAGAAAACGAATGCCATGATTAGCGCATTTAGAACGATTGCAAAAATCGCACCTCCAGAACTTGCATTCCAAATCCACCAAGTTGAGCCTAAATTATAAATGAAAAATGTAACCAATGCGTGTATGAATACTTTAGATGATTTGTATTTTTTCTTTGAAATATATGATTCAATTATTAATAATGGAATCCAAGAAATAAAAACGAGAAAAGTTAAACTTCCAGTAAATGGGAATGAAATAAAAAGAAGTATACCTGAAAGTATACTTAATAAATATCGTTTTGATTTTGATAATTCGTGCATTTGGTAAAGTTAATTGAAATTAGAATTGGAAAATAATTTCGCATAAAAAAAGTCGCTCATGAATTAACAAGAGCGACTTTTCCATATGTTAGAAGTGATTATTGAAAAACAACCGTCATTTCGACACGTCTATTTTTACTTCTTCCTTCTTCTGTATCATTTGTAGCTATAGGCTGTGTCTCTCCAAAAAATATTGCATTAATTCTTGTAGCCTCAACACCTTTGCTTACTAAATATGCTTTTACCGCTTCAGAACGTTTTTTAGATAATATCAAGTTTGTTTGATCATTACCTACGTTATCTGTGTGACCAGCTATTTGTAATTTCCATTCTTTTTTCTTGATCAATAAAGCTGCTAAATCATCTAATGAAGCAAAAGATCCTGGTTTTATTATTGCGTTTCCAGTATTGAACTCTAAATTATCAAAAGCTGTTTTTAAAATTTCTTTTTCAGCCTCTTCAATTTTTGGACAACCATGATTTTCTACAACACCCTTCACTGTTGGACATTGGTCCGCTTCATCTAAGATACCATCTTCATCTGTGTCTTGGAAAGGACAACCTTGATTCTTAATTGGTCCAGCTAGATAAGGACATTTGTCATCTTTATCTAACAATCCATCAGCATCAGTATCTGGCCATGGACAACCGTTGTTTTCAACAGGTCCAGCAACATCGATACAACCATCGACAATGTCAAGTACTCCATCAGAATCAGTGTCAGGACAACCATGATTTACTAACGTTCCAGCAGCTTGAGGGCATTCATCTTCGCTATCTTTAATTCCATCTCCGTCAGTATCAGGACAACCATTGAAAGCTATTAATCCGGCAATTTCAGGGCAATCATCTTTGCTGTCAATAATACTATCGTTATCCATATCTGGACAACCTTTGAATTTTCTTAAACCAGCAACATCAGCACATTCGTCATCTTTATCGGCAATACTATCATTGTCTTTGTCAGGACAACCTTGTAAGTGTTTTAAACCAGGAACATCAGGACAGATATCATTTGGATCAATTATACTATCATTATCTCTATCAGGACATCCTTTGAATTTAATATCGCCTGCTAACTCAGGACATTCATCGCGTTTGTCTTTTATTCCATCACCATCTTTATCTTTTAAAGGTCCGATTACAAAATTTAATCCAAATGAAACATGAATATTTTTAGAGTTGTAAGGAATTGGAGCTCCTTTACTACCTGAATTATTTGTCGGAGCAGGAGTTGTAAATAAGAATGTTCCAATATTATCAGACATAACAAAGAATTGAATTGGTCCTCCTTTTAAACTCAATCCAAAACCAAGATTATTATAAGCTCTTCCATACATACCATAATTTACAGAAGCACTTAGCCAATTTTTAATATTCATGTTCATGGCTACAGCTAATCCTGCTCTGTATCTTTTACGTGTGAATTCGTTGTAAAGTGTAGCGCTTGCATTGAAATATTTATTTAATGTATAAGAACCACCCAAATAAAATTTTGTGTGTAATGAAGTTTTATAATTGTTTGAAACACCATTTTTTGCCATTACTGTTTTTGATGTGTCTATTAATTCTTGTCCAAAATTATAAGTTGAATCTTTTTTAATCAATTTTGTAAAATCGGCACCTTTGAAAACATAATTAATATCGTTTGTTTCAAAGTTACTTGTGTTCGTTTTCCAATTAATGAAACCTAAATCTAATAAACTAGCACTAACTTGAATTTTATCTGTTAATATGTAACTACCACCAAGGTCTAGACCAAATCCTAAATTTTTGAAACTATAAGGTGATTTCATCATAGCAACTGTGTCCATCACATTATTTGAGTCTGCAAAATATAAAGTATTTGAAGAATTCATTCCTAATTGACCATCTATTGTCCAGTCAAAAGTTGTTGCGTCTGTTGTGATACCTAATTTACTTTTTTTAGTTTGAATATTAGCTATTCCTGATAGAAGTTTAAATCTACCTCCAACAGTAAGTTTTGAATTAATATTTCGATTATACCCTAAAGAGTATTCCATGTATTCAGAAACATCAACTGCTAAACCATCTAACGAAATTCTTTTACCTAAGTAGTTTTCAGAACCATTTCCATATACTGCAAAACCGAATAAATCTTTTGGAAGTGCAATATTTGAACGAAATCTATTTGTAACATTAAATGATACGAAATGATCCTTTTTTACTTTGAAGCCAAAGCCAAATAATTGATTGTATGAGTCTATTGAAATGAAGTTCATTTTGCCAAGGTGATTCATAAATTGATTTGGATCAATAATTAAAGAATCGTTTGCATCTTTTTGGAACATTTGGCCCAATGTAATTGCACTATTGTTTACGTATATATTTTGAAAACCTAAAGGTAAACTAACGTAAACTCTATTTTTTTGTCTAAAACCTGGATTCACATTTAGTGCTTGTGAAGTTTCTTTTAAGCCATAAAGTGTAGAATTTTGCTGAGCGTTAGAGCCAAAAACAAATCCAATAATAAATAGAAATAATATTAGTGATTTGTTACCTTTTTTTGTTAAGTATTTTGTCATAATAAAGTTTCTTTAGATATTAAAAGTTTTGTTTTAGAACAGTTTGAACACCTAATTTCATGGATAATTTATAATCATCAAATATTTTAACAATCATAGTAGTAGCTGGTTGAGTAGTAGCTGCTGTTCCTGTAATAATTATTTTAGCTGCATTTTTTAATAATGCTATTTGACTTTTAGTTAATTTGATATCTGTTATTTTATTTACTCTTGAAGTTACTTTTCCTGATCCATCTACAGGAGCAGCAGCTAAAACTTCATTATTTGTATTGAATAAATCAAATAAAACAACATCATTTGAATCCAAAAGAATCAAATTAGTTTCAAAATTTATTGGAAATCCATTTGTTGAGTTAATTCGAAATAAAATAGATTCAATTATGTCAACATTGGTGTTGAACTTAAATGGTAAA
>CALPUT020000327.1 GCA_943326825.2 Chryseobacterium gleum
CAAAAAAATGGACCATGCCAATTAGAGATTGGGGCATGATCCATAATCAATTTTTAATTATTTTTGATGAAAGATTGAGTAAATATTAAAATAGCTTTTTTCTATTTACACACTTTTCGGGATAGTGTCCATAAAAAAAGCCCTCGATAAATCGAAGGCTTAAATTTCATAAATTTAAAGTATCGTGAAAGCTTACGCTTGTTTAACGTTTACTGCATTTAATCCTTTTTTTCCGTCTTGAAGTTCGAAAGTAACTTCGTCATTTTCTCTGATTTCGTCAATAAGACCTGAAATGTGTACGAAGTACTCTTGGTTAGACGCTTCGTCTTTAATAAATCCAAATCCTTTTGAATCGTTGAAAAATTTTACAATTCCTTTGTTCATATTATAATTAATTTGATACAAATGTACACATAATATTCATTGAAATCTAATTAGTTAGACTTTCTAATGTTTTTTATGTTAATAAACTGTGATAAATTTTACATGAAAGTATCAAATATTGTATTAAACACTTTGATTGACACACTTCTAACTTTTAAAATTTATTTTCATTTATTTTCGTTTTTCATTTGTCTAAATGTCAAATTTATTCGAATATTCTTGATTTTTTTAGTTTTTGGAAGCGAATGAAGCCAATTTTTTGGGTATCTTCTTTCATTTCTAAGAGGGAACCATTTGCTAAAATCAATGAAATAGTTTGTTTTGTTTTTATATTTTTAAAACTGAACTTTCTATCTGCTCCAAAACTTACTGAAACTATACTTGAATTTTGTATTATGTCTTTTTCATTGTCAGAATGCCATCCCATTCCATCATTTCCATCATGATATAAGTTTATTAAACAAGCATTAAAGTTTGTTTTTGTTTTATCTTCGACTTCCTTTTTTAAAGAAATAAGTACTTCATTCCATTTTTTACCTATTTTTTCATTTTTAGAATAAGTATAGGATATATCATCATCTGCATAAAAAGCAATTTTTCTATTCAATATAATTTCTTTCCCATAGAGATTAATAACTTCATTTTCCCATTCTATTGTTTTAAATAGTTTTTCAATATAATTTTTACATTCTTTCTCTTCAATAAATGAAGGAGAATACAAAACAACTCCATCGTTTGGTAAAATATTTAAAATCGTTTCTTTAGGAAATAATTCCATTGTTAGTTAATTACAAATTTTTGTCTTTTAGCATAACCCTTTTCCGATTTAATTGAAAGAATATATATTCCTGATTTAAATTCAGAAATTGATATCGTTGATTCGAACATAAATTTTCCTGTTAAAAGTGTTTTTCCATTCATATCAATAATTTCAAAGTAACTTGTATTATATTGATTTGACTTTATGATCATACTTTCAGTTACTGGATTTGGGAAAATTTCATAATTGTCTTCAAAATACGGTTCTTTATTTCCAGCTGATATCATCGATTTATGTTTATTAAAAAACTTCCATATCTCAACTGTATAATTAATATCATTGCCATATGTTAACCAAACATGATTTGCGCCATTTACTTTAAATAATTCTACTTCTGTCCCTTGTTCGCCATTAGGATAGATGAAATGGTCTATAGTATACCCATCTGCTGCGATATCAGGATATGTTGTTTGTGATGGTGTAGTCGAACAATTGTCTCTATTGATCCATATTTTAACTAATGAATCGACATCTATTCCTAAGCTATTATTTGTATAAGGTACAGTTCCATCTGATGTTCCATGAAAATGGGCTACAGGGATTACTTTTGATGAATTACAAGTTGCAATGTTTTGTCCAATTGTTCCTGCAACTGATGCGACTGCTGTAAATCGATTAGCTAATTCACAAGCCAATCTTTGTGTCATGAATCCCCCCATTGAAAATCCACAACAGTAAACTCGTGCTTGATTAATAGTGTAATTTGATTGAATTGTATCTAAAAGTGCATTTAAAAATCCGATATCGTTTGTGCCTGAATTTGGGAAATAACCCATATATCCAGCTCCAGAATTCCAAGTTGTGCCAGCATTTGGATCGCTTAATGCTTGAGGAACGATTACTATAACATTTGCAGTATCGGCAACAGAATTCATTCCAATTGTACTGAAATTTGTCATGTTATCACCCATTCCATGAAGTGTCATTACCAATGATGGAGGATTGGAAGCGTTATAATTTAAAGGAATGTATATTCTATATTGCCTATTAATTCCATCAAATGAAAAGTTTTTATTCGACCATTGCGAGTAAACAAGATTAATTGAATAAGTGAAGATAATAGTAAGTGTATAAAGTTTAATCATATTTTTTAAGTTTATTAAAAGTAAGAAGAAATTCTGTTTTTTTCTATTTTAAATTTAATTGAATATGCAAATAATTTATTTGAACTATTTAATATTTGTTTAATAATTTTTTCAAAAAAAATGTTAAATGAAAAATATTCTATAAAGTAGTGTTAATCAACAATGAAACAAAAAATGTTAATAAACTCTTATTTAGAATCATTTTAAATTAACAAAAATGTAAATAAAATTGTCATAAAACTGTCACGAAATGCATCGAATCTTATAAATTTGTTGACGTCAAAAAGTGTTTTTTTGACAGTGGATTAATAGTTTTTTAAATGAAAATATCTAGTAGTCAGATGTTTAGAAACTTTAGCAAGTGGTGTTTAGGAACAGTTTCAGTGATGTTTATCGCTGGATCTTTTCATGCAAATGCTCAAGGTGATGCACTTTTCAAAGCGAAATGTGCAAGTTGCCACCAGCCTCACAAAGATGGAACTGGACCGAAGTTATTTCAAGTTCGTACGAAATGGGCAGATGGTGGTGCAAAAGACGGTTCAATTTACCAATGGGTAAATAACTGGCAAGCAGCGGCGGCTTCTGATCCGTATGCTAAATCTGTTACAGCTTATTCTGGAGCAGCTATGCAACAGTTTCCAGAATTGAAAAAAGAGGATGTTGATGCAATTCTTGATTGGGTAGACGCTCAGCCAGATCCAGCAGCAGCTCCTGCAGATGGAGGTGCTACTGATGGTGCAGCTTCAACAACGTCTGAAGAAGTTGAAGAGTCTTCAAATGGATGGGTTTGGATTGTATTAGGTGTTATTTTTGCAGTTATAATTGGAGCTGTTAGTGGTGTTAGACGTCAATTAAAAAGTGCAGTTGCTGATTTAAATGAAGTTTCAAATTCAGATGCTACTTATTTTGAAGAATTGAAAGCTTGGGCTTGGAAATATAGATTATTTGTTGGTATAGGAGCTTTACAAGTAACAATTGCATGTATAGTTTCACTTTTCCTTGGTTTGTATAGTATAGGAGTTGTTGAGGAATATCATCCGTCACAGCCAATTGCCTTCCCTCACTCTGTTCACACAGGGACAAATGGAATCGATTGTAAGTATTGTCATAATTCAGTGACAAAATCAAAATCAGCTGGTTTACCTACTGTAAATGTTTGTATGAATTGTCACAAACAGGTCCAAGGAAGAACAGATGCTCAAAAAGAACAAATTGCTAAAATTTATGACCACGCAGGTTATCTTCCTGAAGGTGCTGGTAAATATACAGGTAAGACTTC
>CALPUT020000328.1 GCA_943326825.2 Chryseobacterium gleum
GGCAAGAACAATCCGTGAGCGTATGAATGTACGTGACAATGAGGTATTTACTCCAATTGACTTGATCAACGCGAAAACACTTTCGTCTGTCATCAATTCATTCTTTGGAACGAATCAGTTATCTCAGTTTATGGATCAAACCAATCCTCTTTCTGAAGTAACTCACAAGAGAAGACTTTCAGCACTAGGGCCTGGTGGACTTTCTAGAGAAAGAGCAGGATTCGAGGTACGTGATGTTCACTATACACATTATGGACGTTTATGTACAATTGAAACACCAGAGGGACCAAACATTGGTTTGATTTCATCTTTATGTGTATTTGCGAAGGTTAATAAATTAGGATTTATTGAAACTCCATATAGAAGAGTAGATGGTGGTAAAGCTGTTTTAACAGAAGAACCAGTTTATTTATCTGCTGAAGAGGAAGATTCAAAAATTATTGCACAAGCAAATGCTATTATTGATAATGATGGTAATTTCTTAACAGATGTTGTTAAGGCGAGATATGAAGGTGATTTCCCAGTTGTTAAACCAGGAAATTTACATTTAATGGATGTTGGAGCAAATCAAATTGCTTCGATTGCCGCTTCTTCAATTCCTTTCTTAGAGCATGATGATGCCAACCGTGCATTGATGGGATCTAACATGCAACGTCAAGCTGTTCCTTTGTTGAAACCAAATTCACCAATCGTTGGAACAGGTATTGAAAGATTAGTTGCTAGAGATTCTAGAGTATTAATCAACGCTGAGAATTCAGGTGTTGTTGAATACGTTGATGCGAATGAGATTGTTATTCGTTATGACTGGACTGAAGATGATAAATTAGTAAGTTTTGATAGTGAAGTGACAAAATACACTTTAACTAAATTTGCTAAAACAAATCAAAGTACTTGTATGAACTTGAAACCAATCGTTAAGAAAGGTGATAGAGTTGAAAAAGGACAAGTTCTTTGTGAAGGTTACGCTACGCAACAAGGTGAATTAGCTTTAGGGCAAAACTTAAAAGTGGCTTTCATGCCATGGAAAGGTTATAACTTTGAGGATGCGATTGTAATCTCTGAAAGAGTTGTTAGAGATGATGTATTTACTTCTATTCACATTGATGAATATACAGTAGATGTTCGTGACACTAAACGTGGTATGGAAGAGTTAACTTCTGATATTCCAAACGTTAGTGAAGAAGCGACTAAAGATCTTGACGAAAACGGATTAATCCGTATTGGAGCTGAGATTAAAGAAGGAGATATTTTAATTGGTAAAATCACTCCAAAAGGGGAAACAGATCCTTCACCAGAAGAGAAATTGTTAAGAGCAATCTTCGGTGATAAAGCAGGTGATGTTAAAGATGCTTCTTTGAAAGCAGGTCCTTCTTTAAGAGGTGTAGTTATCGATAAAAAATTATTCTCTAGAGCTGTAAAAGATAGAAAATCTAAAGCGCAAGATAAACCTATTTTGGAAAGTCTTGATGCTGATTATGAAAAAGATTTTGCAGTATTAAAAGAAAAATTAGTTGACAAGTTATTACAAGTTGTTGGTGAAACGAAGTCGAATGGTGTATTCAATAACTTCCGTGAGGAGATTATTAAAAAAGGCACAAAATTCACTCAGAAAAACCTTTTTGCAATTGATTATACAATTGTAAATCCAACTAATTGGACTGCTGAAGCTCATTTGAATACGTTAATTGGTCGTGTAATTCACAACTTTAACATTAAAGCAAATGACTTATTAGGAACTTTTAAACGTAAAAAATTCCACATTTCAGTTGGTGATGAGTTACCAGCAGGAATTGTTAAAATGGCAAAAGTTTACATCGCTAAAAAACGTAAGTTAAAAGTTGGTGATAAAATGGCTGGTCGTCATGGTAACAAAGGAATTGTTGCAAATATTGTTCGTGCTGAAGATATGCCATTCTTAGAAGATGGAACGCCGGTTGATATCGTGCTAAATCCTCTAGGGGTACCTTCTCGTATGAACTTAGGACAGGTTTATGAAACAGTTTTAGGTTGGGCTGGTCAAAAATTAGGAGTTAAATTTGCTACACCTATTTTTGATGGTGCTAAACCATATGAAATTGATGAATGGACAGCTAAAGCTGGAGTTCCAAAATCAGGTAAGACATACTTATATGATGGAGGTACAGGTGAGCGTTTCCACCAAACTGCTACAGTTGGTGTAATTTACATGTTGAAATTAGCCCATATGGTTGATGACAAAATGCACGCTCGTTCTATCGGACCATACTCTCTTATTACTCAGCAACCACTTGGTGGTAAGGCTCAGTTTGGAGGACAAAGATTTGGTGAGATGGAGGTTTGGGCTCTTGAAGCGTTTGGTGCTGCGAACTTATTACAAGAAATCTTGACTGTTAAGTCTGATGATGTAAATGGTCGTGCTAAAGCATATGAAGCAATCGTGAAAGGTGACAACATTCCTGAACCTGGTATTCCAGAATCATTCAATGTATTATTACATGAATTGAGAGGTTTATGTCTAAACATATCATTAGATTAATTGTTCGATAAGTAGAATTATAGATTAAGCAATATTATGGCTTACAGAAAAGAAACACCAAAAACACAAAGTAGTTTTAATAAAATTACGATTTCTTTAGCTTCTCCAGAGTTAATGTTAGAGCAATCTAGCGGAGAAGTTTTAAAGCCGGAAACGATTAATTATCGTACATACAAACCGGAAAGAGATGGTTTATTTTGTGAAAGAATATTTGGACCTGTTAAAGATTACGAATGTCACTGTGGTAAATACAAAAGAATCCGTTATAAAGGAATCGTTTGTGACCGTTGTGGGGTTGAAGTAACAGAGAAAAAAGTACGTCGTGAGCGTATGGGACATATTTCATTAGTTGTTCCAGTAGCACATATTTGGTACTTCCGTTCTCTTCCAAACAAAATTGGATATTTATTAGGTTTACCTACAAAAAAATTAGACCAAATCATTTACTACGAGCGTTTTGTAGTAATTCAAGGTGGTATCGCAACAAATGCAGATGGTTCAGCTTTAAATAGATTGGATTTCTTAGCTGAGGAAGAATATTTAGATATCTTAGATACACTTCCTAAAGAAAATCAATATTTAGAGGATACAGATCCAAATAAATTTGTTGCAAAAATGGGTGCTGAAGCACTTTACGATTTATTGAAAACTTTAAATCTTGAACAAACTTCATATGATTTACGTCACCAAGCAAACACGGAAACGTCAATGCAACGTAAAAATGAAGCGTTAAAAAGATTACAAGTTGTTGAATCTATGCGTGAATCTCAGGAGAGAATTGATAATCGTCCAGAATGGATGATCATCAAAGTTGTTCCAGTTATTCCACCAGAATTACGTCCTTTAGTTCCATTGGATGGTGGTCGTTTTGCAACTTCAGATTTAAATGATTTATACAGACGTGTTATTATACGTAACAACCGTTTAAAACGATTAATCGAAATTAAAGCTCCTGAAGTAATTTTACGTAATGAAAAACGTATGCTTCAAGAATCTGTAGATTCATTATTTGATAACTCTAGAAAATCTAGTGCTGTTAAAACTGAATCTAA
>CALPUT020000329.1 GCA_943326825.2 Chryseobacterium gleum
ACTGTTACTTACACTATAAATGGTGGAGCTAATCAAACAGTCGTATTAAATGGAACTGGAAGTGCAACTGTGACTACTGCAGCATTATCTGCTAATGCTACTTATGCGTTAGTTAGTGTGGCTAGTTCGGGAACTCCTAGTTGTTCGGCTACCTTAACTGGATCTGCGGTTGTTACTGTTACTCCTTTACCAACTGCTACTATAAGTGGTACAACAACTATCTGTTCTGGAAATACAGCAACGATTACTTTTACAGGAACAGCTAACTCAACTGTTAATTACACTATAAATGGTGGAGCTAATCAAACAATCGTATTAAATGGAACTGGAAGTGCAACTGTGACTACTGCTGCATTATCTGCTAATGCTACTTATGCCTTGATTAGTGTGGCTAGTTCGGGAACTCCTAGTTGTTCGGCTACCTTAACTGGATCAGCTATTGTTACTGTTAATCCTTTGCCAACTGCTACGATAAGTGGATCAACATCAATTTGTTCTGGAAATACAGCAACAATTACCTTTACTGGAACAGTTAATGCCACTGTTACATATACTATCAATGGTGGAGCTAATCAAACAGTAGTATTAAATGGTAATGGAAGTGCAACAGTGACTTCTGCAACATTATCAGCTAATGCTACTTATGCGTTAGTTAGTGTGGCAAGCTCAGGAACTTCTGGTTGTTCGGCTACCATAACTGGATCAGCTATTATAATCGTTAATGAAATACCAACAATAACTGCTAGCTCAAATGGGCCAATCTGTGAAGGAAATAATTTAAATTTGATTTCTTCAGCTTCAGCAGTTTTAGGAACGACATATAGTTGGACTGGACCAAGTTTCACTTCAAATATTCAAAATCCTTCTATTTCAAATTCAACTCCATTAAATTCTGGAGTATATACTGTTAATACTTCCGCAAATGGATGTACATCAAGTTCATCAATAACTGTTGTTGTTAACCCTATACCTCAAGTTAATTTTAACGCTAATATTTTAACCGGTTGTGTTCCTTTAACAGTAACATTTACGAATACAACTAATCCTTTAAATGGAAGTGTACTTTGGGATTTTGGGGATGGAACAACTTCTACAAATTTGAGTAATGTTACACACACTTTCAATACAGCAAACTGCTTTGATATTAAATTAACCTCAACTTCAAATGGTTGTTCTAATAATTTAATTCAAAATAGTTATATCTGTGCTAAACAAAATGCATTTGCAAACTTTTCGGTTGATGATTTTTCTCATTCTATTATTAATCCTAGTTTTGAATTTACAAATACCTCACTAAATGCTTCTATCTATTCATGGATGTTTGGTGATGGAACTTCTTCTTCAACTACAAATCCAAATCATACATATCCAAGTGAAGTTTATAATTACAATGTAACTTTAATTGCAAACAATATAGAAAATTGTCCTGATTCAATAACAATTAGCATTAATATTCATGATGAATTGATTTATTTTATTCCAAATACTATGACTCCTGATGGTGATAAGTTTAACGAAACTTTTCAACCAATTTTTTCAGCTGGTGTAGATATTTATAGTTATTCGATGTATATCTATAACAGATGGGGCGAATTAATATTTGAGTCTCATGACATGAAAAAAGGTTGGGATGGAACATACGGTGGACAAATAGTGCAAGATGATACATATGTTTGGAAAATCATTTTTAAAGAAACAACTTCTGATAAAAAGATAATGCGAGTTGGGCATATTAATGTTTTGAAATAATTTATTAAAACTCAACAAATGGGTCAACTTAAATGTTTGACCCATTTTTTTTATTTAAAACACAAAATCTATTTGCATCAATACCACATTTTAGGTATTTTTGCCATGTTATTTGTTTTTATTTAAAATCAGTCTAAATAAAAATAGATACATTAACAAACAAAATAAGTATGATTACAGTTACAGAAGCAGCTAAAAAACAAGCACTTCGCCTTATGGAAGACGACGGTAAAGAAAATTTATTTATCCGAGTTGGTGTTGAAGGTGGAGGGTGCTCAGGTTTGATGTATCAATTAGATTTTGATAATGAAGAGAAAGAAGGAGATAAAACTTTTGTAGATAACGGCATTAAAGTGGTTGTTGACAAAAAAAGTTACTTGTACTTAGTTGGAACAACATTAGATTTTTCAGGAGGACTAAACGGAAAAGGATTCATTTTTAAAAATCCTAATGCTGAAAGAACATGTGGTTGCGGAGAATCTTTCTCCCTTTAAATTTTAGAATAAACGTTAGATTGAATTTCAATCGTTTACAATAAGAAAATGGCATATACCGAAAATGAATTAGCAAGTGATTTACAAAACCAAGAATACAAATATGGTTTTGTAACAAATATTGAATCAGAACAAGTCCCAAAAGGATTGTCTGAAGAAACTATTCGTATCATATCTGCTAAAAAAGAAGAACCTCAATGGCTTTTAGATTACCGTTTAAAGGCTTATGAAATTTGGAAAAGTATGACTGAGCCAGAATGGGCACATGTTCAATATGAAAAACCAGATTTTCAAGATATCATTTATTATTCTGCAGTAAAAAAGAAAAAATACGAAAGCTGGGATGATGTAGAGCCAGAAATGAAGGCTACGATGGAAAAATTAGGGATTTCTATGGACGAACAAAAAGTACTTACAGGTACAAATGTTGCTGTTGATTTCGTAATGGATTCAGTTTCAGTTGCTACTTCATTTAAAGCGAAATTAGGAGAATTAGGAATAATTTTCTGTTCATTCTCTGATGCAGTAAAAGAATATCCAGATTTGGTTCAGAAATACATGGGAACAGTTGTTCCTGTAAAAGATAATTTTTATGCTGCATTGAATTCAGCGGTTTTTACAGATGGTTCCTTTTGTTACATACCAAAAGGAGTTAGATGTCCGATGGAATTGTCAACTTACTTTCGAATCAATGAACAAGGAACTGGACAATTCGAAAGAACTTTAGTAGTTGCAGATGAAGGTTCATATGTTTCTTACTTAGAAGGATGTACAGCTCCACAACGTGACGAAAATCAATTACATGCTGCAGTAGTAGAATTAATTGCTTTAGATAATGCAGAAATAAAATACTCAACTGTTCAAAACTGGTATCCTGGTGATAAAGATGGAAAAGGTGGTATTTTCAATTTCGTTACTAAAAGAGGAATCTGCGAAAGAAATGCAAAAATTTCATGGACGCAAGTTGAAACAGGTTCAGCTGTTACATGGAAATATCCTTCTTGTGTATTAAAAGGAGATAATTCGGTTGGTGAATTTTATTCAGTTGCTGTTACGAATAACTTCCAACAAGCAGATACTGGAACGAAAATGATTCATTTAGGTAAAAACACAAAAAGTACAATTATATCTAAAGGTGTTTCTGCTGGAAAATCAAATAACTCTTATAGAGGTTTAGTTCAAATACATAAAAATGCAGACAACGCAAGAAATTTCTCTCAATGTGATTCTTTGTTAATGTCTGATGAATGTGGTGCACATACATTTCCTTACATAGAATGTAAAAACAGTTCTGCTAAAATTGAACACGAAGCAAC
>CALPUT020000330.1 GCA_943326825.2 Chryseobacterium gleum
CCTCTTCCCATTCCGAACAGAGAAGTTAAGCCCACTAGCGCTGATGGTACTGCCCTTTTGAGGGTGGGAGAGTAAGTCGATGCCACTTTTATAAAGCCCGTTTCATTCAATTGAAACGGGCTTTTTTTTTGATCAAAACTTCTGTTTATTCGATTTAAATCTGTTCTGAATGTAAGAGTGTCCGTCAGATAGTTGATGATATTGGGATTATATATTTTTTAGTCTAATGTTTTATTCAAAATTATATGTTATAATATATTTGTTAATTATTCGTTATTAAATGAAAACTAATGAATGAAATTAGCTGTTTTTTTATTATTAATTATTTTTGCAAAATTTAATTTAGCACAATCAGTACTTTCTTATAATGAGCGAATTAACCGTTTTACATTTCTAGGTGACATAGGATTACAATCTACTGGATGTATAAAAAGTACAAATAAAGCTATTGAAATATCAGGTCGTTCAAGTTTTTATTTTGGTTTAAATTTATCTATACCTTTTTATCAAAATAGCAAGAATGAGTTTGGTTTACAATTGTTTTTTTATGAAGGATATTATTTCCCTACTCCTATTTATTCATCAAATTTTTTATGTGAAGAAATCGGTAGTTATTTATATTTTAGATATAGAAAAGGAACTAACTATTTTAGATCAGTTTATTTAGGTTTAAAAATAAGAGAATTTGATTATTCTGATTATCCTTCAATTGCAATTTCATATCATAAAAGTCTTTCAGATAATTATTTGAAATACAATCTAAATTTTTGCTTATTTAAAGTTTATGATCATAAAAATTTTGTTTATTTAAATCGAAAAGCGTTAAGTTTAGAATTAGGAGTAGCTTATATTTTTCCTATATATAGATATAAAACTATTAAAAGAAATATATAAAATATTAAATTTCATATATTGTTATTTTTTCTTCAAATTCTTTCCAAAATTTTGGTTTACTTGCAATTATTTTAATTTGTATTTTAGTTATTGGATGAATGAAGTTTATTTCTTCTGCATGTAAAAATAGGTTTGTTAAGTTTAGTAATTCAGCAAACATATGATTGTGATGACGATTACCATGTTTGTGATCACCTATTATTGGATGACTAATTTTATTTGCATGAATTCTTAATTGATGTGTTCTACCTGTTTTAGGATAGAATTCAACATAACTGTAGCGTGAATTTGAATATGGTTCAACAGGAATGCTTAATGTTAGTTTTTTAATTGGAATTAATTCTGATAATGCTTCTTTGTAATTTCCTTTTTCGTTCTTAACAGGTGTATCGATTGTTTTATTTTCATGAATATGCCCTCTAACTAAAGCTATATATTTTTTTGAAATTGTATTTGATTCAAATAATTCTTGAAATTTAAAAACATTTTCTTTTGTTTTTGAAAATAGTATTATACCAGAAGTCTTTCTGTCTAGTCTATGAACAGGTATTGGTGTTTCGTACCCTTTTATCCGTAATAATTGAACCAATGAATCTTCCTCAATGTTTCTAGCATAATATGAATGATGAACTAAAAGATTGTTTGGTTTATTTACAATAAAACAAAATTCATCTTCATATATGATTATACTTTCATCCATACTTTAAAAATACAAAAATATGTAAGTATAATAGTTATTATTATTTATAGTATTCATTCTTTTTAAATCTTTATTGTACTTTCATTTTATATTTTTTGTCTTTTGTAGAAATTGAATCATTACTTTTGTTAAAAAATAAAAGCATGCGATATAATCTTTCTGAAATTACAGATTTGATAAAAAATAGAAGAACAATTTATCCTGAACAATTTAGTGATCGTAAAGTTCATAAGGAACAAATTGAATTGTTGTTAAATAATGCTCAATGGGCTCCTACAAATGGAAATACGCAACCCTGGAGATTTAAGGTATTTACTGATGCAGGTTTGCAAAAATTAAGTGATTTTTTAGGGAAAACTTATTTAGAATTAACGCCTAAAGAAGATCAAAACGATATGAAATTAGCAAAAATGATTACAAGACCATTAAAGTCTTCAGTTGTTATTGCAATTTGTATGGAACGTCAAAAGGAAGAGAAAATATTAGAAATAGAGGAAATCGAAGCTGTTGCTTGTGCTATTCAAAATTTACATTTATCATGTACTGCTTATGGTCTAGGAGGCTTTTGGGCAACGCCAAAATTAATTTATTCAACGCAAATGAATGAATTTTTAAATATAGGAGATAAGGATAAATGTTTAGGCTTATTTTACATTGGATACTCTGCAATTGAATGGCCTAAAGCACATAGAAAACCATTGGAATATTCAACCGAATGGATTTCGGAATAGTTTTATCATACATTTTAATCAATAAGATTGAGATTTTAAAAGAAAAACTATAACAGTATTTTAAAAAACAGTTTTTGTATTTGATGAAGAAAGAGAAGAATTATATTATTTTATTAATACTGATGTTTATATTCAGTTTTTCAAGTCTTCATGCACAGACAAATTCAAAATCATCAAAGAAAAATAATAAAACCACTAAAAAGAAATCTGAAGAATCTAAGTTTCCATCTTATTTTGGTTTTAATGTTAGGTCAATTATCCCAAGTTCTTTCACTGGTGAACAATCGCATACAATTTCATCAGATTATTTAGGTAAACCTTTTACTACAACTTTTGCTCAAAAGTATGGATATTCGTTTGGAGGGACTATTCGTGTTGGAATAACAAAGTTAATAGCATTCGAAACTGGAATAAATTACAATCAACGTCATTTTTCGATTAATTCAACATATTTAGATTCTGGATTTATTGAGCAAAATACTTTATCATTTATTAATTATGAAATCCCTTTGAATGCATTAGTTTATATTCAGTTAAGTGATAAGATTTTTACGAATGTGGCAATGGGAGGAATGTTAGTTTTTAATCCTACAGAAGTTAGAAAAATTCAATACTTTACTGGAAAGAATAATTTTGTTCATACTGGAGAGTTGGATCATAAATTAAATTTTTCTGTAAATTCAAGTATTGGTTTTGAATTTCGAACTGAAGAAAAGGGGATTTTCTATCTTGGTGTTGCTGCTGTAGTTCCGCTAATGCCGATTTTTAATCAATTTAATTATTATAGATTTTCAGAATCATTATTAGCATATAATAATCATTCGGTAAATGGGAGTTATGTTTCTTTAGATTTAAAATTCTTTCTACCAAATGTGAAAAATAAAGGAACACAATTTACTAAAGGACCAATAGAATAATATGAAAGCAAGAGTTAATGAATTGATTGAAAAGTTAAAACTTCATCCGCATCCTGAAGGAGGTTTTTATTCTGAAACGTATCGCTCGGATATGCTGATTCCATCATTAAATCGCCAATTAATGACATCAATTTATTTTCTTTTAACATCTGATAATGTTTCTAAATTTCATCGAATTAAAAGTGATGAAATTTGGTTTTTTCACGAAGGTAGCTCTTTAATTGTTCATACTTTATCTGAAGAAGGGCATAAAGAAAACCGAGTTGGTTTGAATTTATTACAGGGAGAAACCCCTCAGTTTTTAGTTGAAAAAGAA
>CALPUT020000331.1 GCA_943326825.2 Chryseobacterium gleum
ATAAGTTGTTCCAGGAACATAAGTAGTATTGTTAGATCCAAAAGCTGGAGTTGCTGTTATTGTCGCTACTGGAGTTGCAGTTCCACCTGAATGACATCCATTACAAGTACCTGCCGAAGTTTGATCATGTGCGGATTGAGTATACGCGACTTTTGTACCATTTGAACTTTTATTCATAGAGTTACATGGCTCAGTACTGCCAAACTTATCTACTAATACTTGGGGTTTATACTTATAACCGAAAGCTGTGGTTAATAGTAAAAGAGAAAGCCCAAAAAGGCCAATACAAACTTTTGTAGTGTTTTTCATAGTTCTAGTTTATTTTTATTTTAGTTTCTATGCGAATATACATAGGGAAATTTAATTATTTAAAATTTTAACATTTTCACCATAATAAAGTTTTAAACAAAACATGTAAATTAACATTAAATGAATTGTTGAAATCTCAAAATAGATTGAAACATCATTTACAATAATTAAAAGGTTCTTAATTAGCATTCCAGTAGCTGGAGTTTTACTTATTATCAACAGCTTAATTATTATTTATTCAAATTCTTTTGTTAATATTCAAGGCTCATATATATTATCATTTTTAGTGACTGGATTAATTATTATTGGATTAGCAATCGCTAGTATGAATTCTTCTTTTTCGGTAAAAAGATTACAACACTTTTAAAAATCTAATCTACATTTTATCTCCATTTTACATAATTCTATGTTTTTTATATTACAACGAAATGACCATATGGAAAAGTATTGTAACTACATGTTATGGTTTAAAAAGAGTAAGTAAAGATTCAATATTAATGAACCAAAGCTTATTTTTCTTATATTTGCAAATTGGATTGCTAGCTTTTTTCATTTTTCTAAGGAAATGGAGAGCAAAAGCGGAATAATCACAATTAAATTAATTATTGAAATAAAGCAAACTTGTTTTATTTCTTAAATTTAAACTAATGCTTTTTTACACTACACATATTCATTCAAATAGCGACTCTCAATGGGTTGTTTTTATTCATGGAGCGGGTGGAAGTTCTACTATATGGTATAAACAAATCAATTCATTTAGAAAACATTTCAACTTGCTTTTTATCGATTTAAGAGGCCATGGTCAAACGGAAGTTGACGAAAAAATAAATACATCTAAAGAATATACATTTGAATCCATTTCGCAAGAAGTTTTTGATGTTTTGAATCATTTAAAAATTGAAAAAGCTCATTTTATTGGTGTTTCACTAGGAACAATTTTAATTCGTAAAATGATCGATATGAATCGCCATCATATTAAAAGTGTCATTATGACTGGAGCCATTATTCGCTTAAATAGAATTTCTAGATTTTTGATTTGGGGAGGTAACATTATGAAGAATAACGTTCCGTATTTGTTTCTTTATAAATTATTTGCAGTGGTTATTATGCCTCGACAAAACCATAAAAAAGCTAGGAAAGTATTTATAAGAGAAGCGAAAAAATTAAAGCAATCAGAGTTTTTACGTTGGTTCGGAATGACTAAAACTCTCAATAAAGAATTAAAAGCTTTTGAAAAAGAAACACATTTAATACCAATCCTTTTTATTAGTGGACGACAAGATCATTTATTTATAGAGGATGTCAAAAAAATGGCTGAAAGAGAATTGAATGGAAAATTAGAAATTATTGAGAACTGTGGACATGTTGTAAACATTGAAAAAGCAGAACTATTCAATGAAATATCTATTGAATTTCTAACTGACCAAAATAGATTTAAATAACAATTCTCTCAAAAAATCTTTAACAAATTCTTGATGATTATCTTCATTCACATCAGTCAATTTTGGTAAATTATCTGAAAAAAACTGTTGCTGATGTGAAGACTCAATCAATGTTGTAGCCAACGATTTAGGGAATTTGTAATTTGAATTGTATTCTGAAATTAAATCAGCAATTTTAGAACATAAATCCTTGTAAGGTTTAAAGACTTCATCTTTATTTATTTCTGAAATATCTTTAACTAAATATGCCTTACTACTTTCTGAAATAACGATCTGATTTAAATATTTTTTATTGTAATCAAATTTACCTGACGTGTCTGGTAAATCAGAAGTCAATAAATCAATTACGGCATTTAATTTTGTTTCAGGATTGTCTAAGTTTTGTAATTTAAACATCACTAAAAACTCCATATAACTCCAGTACCAATTCAAAATATACAATAATAACTTATGTTTATTTTCGAAGTATCGATAAATTGTTGCTTCCGTAGTTTGTATTTCAATCGCCAACTTTTTAAAAGTAAACTGCTCAAAACCTAATGTGTAAATTAAATCAATTGCATTCTTTACTATTTGTCTTCCTAAATCAGTATTATCAGGATCTTTGACAAATAATTTATTGTTAACATTAAAAGAAACTTGAAAATCCATTTTCTATTTTTTTACAAATGTAGTAAAATGATTTACAATAATAGCAATACATTATTTTAAAATAATTTAACAATTAAAAATGATAGCATTACTATTGTATTAAAAAGTATTGTATATTTGTTAAAAAAAATTAACAAGATGGATTCATTTTCAAAATTATGGCAACTGATTTTAGGCGAGAAAAAAGAAATTGGTTCGATTTACTTTTATGCAATCTTAAATGGATTCGTTCAATTAATGATCCCAATTGGAATTCAAGCGATTATCGGATTAGTTCTTGGTGGAACAATGATTACATCAATATACATTCTTATCTTTTTGATTGTATTTGGAGTTCTTGTAGGTGGATTGATGCAAATTAATCAAATGAAAATTATTGAGAAAATTCAACAAAAAATCTTTACTAAATATGCTTTTGCATTTACTGATAAATTAGAAAAAATTGATATAAATAAAAACCACAATAGCTATCTACCAGAAAAAGTAACCAAATTCTTTGATGCAATTAACTTGCAAAAAGGTGTTTCTAAAATATTATTAGATATACCAGCAGCTACAATTCAGATTGTATTTGGATTACTTCTATTAATGATTTATCATAACGCGTTTATTGTTTTCAGTATCTTTTTAATAGTTATTCTTTGGTCTATACTAAAATTTACAAGTAAAAAAGGATTAACTACAAGTTTAACCGAAAGCAAATACAAATATGCTGTTGCAGGATGGATTATTGAGCTAGCAAGAAATATTAATTCTCTTAGGCTATCCAAAAATCATGAATTTAACTTTAACAGAACTGATAAAAACTTAGTAGGTTATCTTCAAGCAAGAAACAATCACTTTAAAGTATTAATGCTTCAATACAAAACATTGGTTGTTTTTAAAGTGGCAATTACCGCCGCAATGTTAAGTGTTGGGACTGTATTATTAATCAATCAAAAAATCAACATTGGTGAATTTATAGCTTCTGAAATTGTGATTTTAATGGTTATAGGAGCAGTAGAAAAATTGATTAGTAGTTTAGATGTAATCTACGATATCTTAACTGCAATTGAAAAATTAGATAGTGTAATAGATTTAAAAAATGAAAAAACAGGTGAAATAGAATTGGGAAAAGAAGAATTAACAATCTCATTAAAAGATAT
>CALPUT020000332.1 GCA_943326825.2 Chryseobacterium gleum
CCACCTTTTTCTTTTAATTGAGTCTTAAATTCTTCGTAAGTATCAACTTTATGAAAATTCTCCGTTCTAAATTTTGCAGCTCTGTTGTAAAGATTCGTCTGTATATCTTCTAATAAGTTATGGATATAAGTTTCCAATCCTTCAAAGTCTACAACTGTTTTCTCTTTCGTATCTCTTCGAGCGATCTCAATTTTACCGTTTTCTAGATCTCTAGGTCCCATTGCTAATCTTACAGGCACACCTTTCGTTTCATATTCAGCAAACTTCCATCCTGGACGTTTATTATCGTCATCATCGTATTTAAACGAAATACCCAACTTAGCTAATTTAGCTTTTAATTCAGCTGCTTTTGCCGAAATATTTGCTAAATCCTCCTCTGTTTTGTGAATTGGCACCATTACAACTTGAATTGGTGCCAATGCTGGAGGTAAAACCAAACCTTCGTCATCAGAATGCGTCATGATTAACGCTCCCATTAAACGTGTAGAAACTCCCCAAGATGTTGCCCAAACATGTTCCAATTTACCTTCTTTATCTGCAAATTTCACATCAAAAGCTTTGGCGAAGTTCTGACCTAAAAAGTGAGATGTTCCAGCTTGTAAAGCTTTACCATCTTGCATCATAGCTTCGATACAATACGTATCATCAGCTCCTGCAAAACGTTCACTTTCAGTTTTACGCCCTTTAATCACAGGCATTGCCATAAATTTCTCTGCAAATTCAGCGTATACTTCTAACATTTGTTCTGTCTCAGCAATTGCTTCTGCTTTCGTTGCATGCGCTGTATGTCCTTCTTGCCATAAAAACTCAGCTGTTCTTAAAAACAAACGAGTTCTCATTTCCCAACGAACAACATTTGCCCATTGATTAATCAAAATAGGTAAATCTCTGTAAGATTGAATCCAACCTTTATAAGTATTCCAAATAATAGCCTCACTTGTAGGACGAACAATTAATTCTTCTTCCAATTTAGCTTCTGGATCAACGATTAATTTTGAAGGATTATTTGGATCTGATTTTAATCTGTAATGCGTTACAACAGCACATTCTTTTGCAAAACCTTCAGCATTTTTCTCTTCAGCTTCAAATAAACTTTTGGGAACAAAAAGAGGGAAATAAGCATTTTGATGTCCAGTTTCTTTGAACATTTTATCCAATTGAGCTTGAATTTTCTCCCAGATTGCATAACCATATGGTTTGATCACCATACAACCTCTAACGCCTGAGTTTTCTGCTAAATCAGCTCTAGGTACTAATTCATTATACCATCTTGAGTAATCTTCTTCCCTTGTGCAATTTTTTTGTGCCATTTTACTTGAAAATCGTTTAATGCTGGCAAAGTTAAAAAATTAAGAGTAATATTTAAGTTCTTCTTCGCTTCTTTCTAAAATAAGAAAGTGAGTTTGAAATTGAGTAGTAGAATAATCTTATTTTCCATTGACTCAAAAACAAACTCACTTAATTGGATGATAGATGTTTAATAATTTTAACTATATTATTTACTTCAACTCCAACAGATTATTCCAATTCTTTTTTGACTGCTTCTGAAAATGAAATCTTTTGAATTTTACTTTCAATCCATGCATTGATATTAAAATATTCTAATAATGCTTGTTCATGGTGACTTTTCATCACTTCACGAATATCTGTTTTCAATTGATTTAATACTATGTTTTTTTCACTATTCGTCATTGATTTTGCCAATTTTCGAATATGTTTAATAAAAACTGTTTCTCCTTCGTAATCTCTTTCTTGTTTGTTTAAATATCGATTTGTCGATTTAATTACATACTCTAAGAAATCATAATTTTCTAATTCAAAATGTAATATCAAATTGAAAATACGAGAGAAACTATAAATATCTTGACGTAAATTTTGCTCATTATCATTCAGTACTAAATTAATATACGTCAACGCTTTTTTATAATCGCCAATTCCAAAATAACTGTAGGCTTTATTATACGTCAACATTATTTCATTCTCTTTATTGATCTTTTCGCCATAAAAAGCTTGTAATTCTTCAATTTTAGGAATTAAATTAACGCTTTTCTGAAATTCACCCATAGCGTGCAACAAATTCAATTCTTGATTGTAAGAATTGGTAAATAATCGCACTAAAATATCTGTCGAATTAAAACCTTTTACAGTTTCTAGAGCTCGCATTTCAGCTATTAAGTTATTAGCATTTTCAAAATCTTTATTATCAATATAACATCTTAACAAATGAGAGATTGTTAATACATATCGTTGAGCAGTATCTGTTTTAATATTTGGATTGTTATCTAAAATTTCTCGTGTACGATTGAAAAATTGAAAGCTATCAGCATAATTCCTATTAGTTGCAGCACACAATCCTTTAATATAATAACACATAGAAGCTGCCCTTGTAGAAATAGCTGTATTTTTACCTTTAATCAAATGATAATCTGCTATTCCCTCTACTATTGTTTGCTCTTTCTCTGTTCTAGCAAAACCTCCACTTCTAAATATCAAATTAATTTTTGAGTAAATCACTTGATATTCAGCTAGGTTTCTCAATTTAGCAATGACAATTTCTTCTTCTTCTACTAATTGATCTAAATCAGTCGTGAACTCCCCTGCTTCGTATGCTTCTTCTAATAATTTTTTCTCCCAAGAAAGTAACTCATACCAATAATAAAACTTCTCATGATCTTTAGCCACCTCTTTTGCACGAGCAACAAATTTCTCACACTCTCTGTATAATGCTTTGTTATAAAGAACTTCTACATTCTTTATTTCTTGTTTTAACATACTACTTACGGATTGTTCGCTATAAAAAGAGCGCAAACTTTTCAATATTAATTTATACAAGTGATTTTTTTCAGAAGGTAAATGTTTAATAAAAGTTTCCTTTTCAAAAGCCTTTTTCAACTCATCCTCATTATATGCAGTCTGTTTTTCTATAAAATCGAAAATCTTTAAATAATTCTTATCTCCAGATTGAAGTGAAGATGATAATTTAAAAAAACGTTTTTCTGATTTAGTAAGAGATTTTATAAGTTTAAAAAGTTCTGTAGAAGGCTTCATACTCTATAGTTTAATTACATAAATCCAAATATACATAAAAAGAAGTTGAATTCCCATCTATAAATAAATTAGATTTTTTAAACGGTATTATCTATTGATTAAATAGTTTACTTAATTTAACATTGAATTCCTAACAACTAAATAGATTAAAAAAGTAAAGCTCTCAACTTTTACAAGTGAGAGCATACTAACAAACAACAAACAACAAACAAACCCTTTCGGGTTTTACCTTTAAACTATAAAGATTATCTTAATTTCACCTTTTGACCTTTGGCTATTTTCTCATCCGGTGATACTGTTTCATTTAGTTTCTCTAAAGATTCTAATTTAATTGCCTCTTCTTGAGAAACCTGTCTTAATGTTTTTGTTTCAGTTAATACATAATTATCTTCTTTACTTTTAGAATGTTTTCTTTTAGGTTGTAAATAAATAATATCTCCAACTTCTAAAATATCTTTACGGTGACCAAAATCATTGTATTTATATAATTGCCACAATC
>CALPUT020000333.1 GCA_943326825.2 Chryseobacterium gleum
ACACTTACTGGTAAATATGATGAAGCACCTAGTGGTAAAGTATAAGTTGATCCTGAAGCTAAATTGGATGGTAAAGTCCATGTTACAAATCCTAAAATATAACTTGTAGTTGAACCTCCTGTAATAGCACTTGATGAAGTATTAGAAATCGTTAAATAATTACCTCCAGATGCATCAATAGTACCATTTGTCAAACTTAAAACTCCTGAAACATCAACTGCAGCTGAAATTGTTTTAATTCCAGCAGCTGATACAGTTAAGTTATTATAATTATTGGTATGCATAGTTTGCGTAGTACCATTATAGTCAACTGTATTTGGCGTGTTTGTTGTTGCATCCAAAGTTGTAATACCTGATGTGCCTGTAATATACAAATATGAATTTGCACCTTGCCTTATATTACCTGTTCCTGACAACGCTGTTGTAACAGTTAATGTATTTGTATTTGTAATTATGATTGAAGTAATTGTTACATTATCAATTGTTAATGTCCCTGTTAGTGTCTGATTATTTGTATCAAAAGTGTAAACACCTGTCCCTGATGTAAAAGTTCCTGAATTTGTTATCCCTCCTCTAAAGGTAACAGCTTCGTTACCAGAATTGTTCCAAGTACCTGAAACATTCACTAATCCAACATATATCTTAGTACCAGTTGTATTACTATGAATTAAAGTTCCAGTAACAGATGTTGCCCCAGTGACAGTAAGTGTAGTTCCAGCAATATCTATTGTACCAGAAGCATTAGAAACTTGAAATGTTCCTGCAACAGTAATTGTTACTGTTCCCATACTTAATGTACTCGTTCCACTATATCTTAAATTGTTAAAATTAGATCCAGTAATAGATTGAGTTATACCACTAAAATCAGTTGTACCAGTAGTTGTAAACGTTCCAGACTTAGTCCAAACTGAACCAGTACCAGTAACAGTAATAGTGAAGCCTCCATCATTCAATGTCCCTGCTGTTTGATTAAAAGAACCTATTGACAACGCTGCACCTAGAGTAGCAGAGGGAGTTGTACCTGACATGGCTAAAACACCTGAAACAACCATAGCTGAAGCAGGCATCGTTTTAGTGCCGCTTGTACTTAATGTTAAATTACCATAAGCTTCATTTGTAATTGTTTGATTTGTTCCAAAATAATCAACTGTACTTGTTGAACCTAAAGTATGAGTAGTGTAATTTGACGGAAAAGTATTTGTACCACCAATTTTTAAAGTAGCACTATTAGCAACAGTTATTATACCTCCTGACGAAGATCTGTTGGCTGTAAAAGTTGACAAATTCAACGTACCAGCAGTTATATTTAAATCTTCAGTTATAGTTAAGTTTCCCCCTGCCGTTTTAGTTCCAGCACCACTTATTTTTAGATTAGCATAACTTGGAATATTTGAAACTGTTTGAGAAGCACCCGATGCATATTCAACAGTTGTAGTTGCTGCAATATTTCGGGTTACCCAAGAAGGCCAAGTAGTTGCTGTACCTGCAGAACCTAAACTATAGGTTCCTGAAGTTAAATTTAATATTGAACTAGCACCTGGTGTTATGGTAAAACCACCATCACTAAATAAACTGTTTGATGTTACATCTCCAATTGTTAGAGTTGTTATTGTTGAAGCTGCAGACAATGTTAATCCAGCTGTTGTATTTACTTTTAAAATATTAAATGGAGATATATTAGATGTTTGTGCAGATGAACCATTAAAATTTACAGTCCCAGTACTAGGTGTAAATGTTGTAATAGTCCCTGATATATTACCTCCTATATTCAAAACTCCAGAATTAGAAAAAGTTAGATAAGTTAATCCTGAATTATTTGTAAAAGTTAAATTTCCTGTGATTGTAATTGTCCCTGTATTTACAAGTAATTGACTTTTAGCTGAATTACTACCTGTACCATTGTTGGATATAGAAACATTCCCCGTACAAATAAGAGAACCTTGACCAACATCAATTGTCGATGTAGATCCAGAACTAGCTGAAGCGTTATAATTAGTTGTAACATTACCATTAACCGTCAATGTTTTTCCAGAAGAAATTGTAACAGAACTAGTTCCTGAATTTCCTGGATTATTCATTCTTAACTCTAAACATGTGTAATTATTATCAACAGTAATCAAATGAGTTGCTGCAATTACAACAACATCAGCAGAAGTTGGAACAACTCCACCAACCCAGGTAGCTGTATTACTCCAGTTACCAGATATTGAAGAGGTAATTGTTGCTGCAAAAGATTTTAATGAAAAAAAATTTGTATTAAATACTAATACTAAAAGAAAAAAATTAAAATAATTGAATTTAATTTTAGCGTGTAATAGTTTCATATCAATTTGTTGAAGTAGTAATAAATAGTTAATGCTTTTAGCTTATACAAAATTACAGCATGTTACATCGAAATAAAAAAAAATCTACGTCAGCGGTTTATAATCATTGTGTTCTGCTAAAATTGGGGTAAAATGTTAAATTAAACATAAGTATAAACATATACTAAAACCTATGTGTAAGTAGTTATTTAATTCAATGTTTAACTTTTAAAAAATAACATTTAAAAAATTCATATAAGTGAATGGTTACTTGAAAATAAAGTCTACATTTTTATTTATCAGCCAAAAATAGCCATTCATCGAAAAGCTATTAAAATAATGAAAGCCGCTTATTACTAAACGGCTTTCATTGTTATTAAACTATTATGTTTACAATACTTTTATTTCAGTTCTTCTATTTTTCTGGTGCTCATCTTCTGTACAAGTCACACCATTTTTACAACGGTTAATTAACTTCGTCTCACCATAACCTTTTGCAACAATGTTATTTTTATTAATACCTATTGATATCAAATAATCAACACAACTTTGAGCTCTTTGTTGAGACAATACTAAATTTCTAGCATCACCACCTCTACTATCAGTATGAGAACTCAATTCCACTTTTAATTTAGGATTCTCTTTTAAGAATTCAGCTAACTTATCAAGTTCAACTTTACTTTCAGGTCTTAATGTTGCTTTTCCAAAATCATAGAAAACATTCTCAATTGCAATTGTAGTTCCTTTAGAAATGAATTTTAATTCAATATCCTGTTTCATTAATGAATCTTTACTAACAGTACTAATTTCTGAATTACCATCAAAATAACCTTGGTGAGAAGAATGAGTCTCAAATAATTTATTACGCTCTAATTCAGTACTAAAATAACCTTTATCATCTGCAGTAAAAGTTTTTTCTTCACCAGTAACATCATCCTTTATTACTACTTTTGAAAAAGGAATTGGTTTCTTAGATTTTTGATCTATTACTGTAGCATTGATTGTAATGTATTTAGATTGTAAAGTAAGTTTTTTAAATGTAGTATCACTTTCAACTTTATCTTTTGTTGAAAATGTTTCTTTTAAAGGGAAAAATCGATCGTTGTTTATTTCAAATGTAAAATCTTCGTTTTTTTCTGTTTTAAATTCAAAATTACCATCTTTGTCGGCATACAAAGTATCAATAATGTTTCCATTTTCTTTAACAACAATTGG
>CALPUT020000334.1 GCA_943326825.2 Chryseobacterium gleum
CGTTGATAAGATAAACCAACTTCAATTGCATTTAAGTCTTCACGTTGAATATTTTCAACCAATGCCATTTCTAACATCGCTTGATCATTCGCAACACGAATATAAGCCGGTACTTCAGTAAGACCAGCTAATTGTGATGCTCTAAATCTTCTTTCTCCAGATATTAATTGATATTTATCTCTTCCAAGTTTGCGAACTGTAAGTGGTTGTATAATACCATGGATAGCAATTGATTGACTTAATTCATTCAATGCATCTTTTTCGAAATTTGTTCTTGGATTAAATGGATTAGCTTCAATGCTTGTAACAGGCAAAGTAGCAATAGAACCTACTAAAGCTTCTGATGAAGTGCTTTTTGATGTAATATCAGTGCTTGCATTTTCAAGAAGTGCACTTAAACCTTTACCTAGTGCTGGTTTTTTTTTCGCATTAGAGCTCATTATCTAATTCAATTTTTTTATTATCGTTGTCGATTTTTGTAACGTCATTTTTTTGCAAAATTTCGCGTGCAAAGTTAAGGTAATTTATTGATCCTTTACTCGAAGCATCATGCATAATGATTGTTTCGCCAAAACTTGGTGCTTCTCCTAGTTTAGTATTACGATGAATCACTGTATCAAAAACTAATTCTTGGAAGTGTGTTTTAACTTCGTCAACTACTTGATTTGCAAGTCTTAGTCGAGTGTCGTACATGGTTAATACAATACCTTCAATTTCTAAGTTTTGGTTTAATCTTGTTTGAATGATTTTTATAGTATTCAATAATTTACCTAAACCTTCTAATGCAAAATATTCGCATTGTACAGGAATCATTACAGAGTCAGCAGCTGTTAATGCATTTACTGTTATTAATCCTAAAGAAGGAGAGCAGTCGATAATAATAAAATCATAATTATCTTTTACTTTATCCAATGCTGCTTTTAACATGTATTCACGATTTGGCAAATCGATCATCTCCATTTCAGCACCTACCAAGTCAATGTGAGATGGTAAAATATCTAAATTTGGATTTTGAGTATGAATAATCAAATCATTTGGATGTGTACCATTGATTAAACAATCATAGATATTTTTTGTATTTTTTGGGTCTAATCCAACACCGGATGTTGCATTTGCTTGTGGATCAGCATCTACAATTAGTGTTTTGTATTCTAAAACACCAAAACATCCACCTAAATTTATGGCTGTTGTAGTTTTACCAACTCCTCCTTTTTGATTTGCTATTGCAATTATTTTACCCATTTGTATTTTTTTGAACGATAAAGATACTGCAACATTTATTGATTTCTACTTTTTTTGACATGTAGTTATTAACCTCTTTTTTGTTAAAAGAATGTTAAGAAGATTTAAACGGTTGAAAAGCTAATGATTATAAGTAAATAAGACGTTTTTTAGAATTAAAAATGTTTATAATTCTTCTTATAAATATGAATCTGCTATTGATGAAATAGAATAGATAGATTGAGATTGGTTATTAGCTTTCATTTCTTTTATTTTCAATAAAACATCTTCTAACCCTTCTTGGAATTTGTCGAAATCTTCTTTGTAAAGGAAAATTTTGTGTTTTTCAAAATTTTCTCGACCATCATCAGTTGTTTTTTTGCTTTCAGTTACAGTTAAATATAAATCGTTTCCTCGAGTCGATTTTACATCAAAAAAATAAGTTCTTTTTCCTGCGCGAATAACTTTAGAATAAATCGCTTGCTGATTCTCTCTTTCCATTTTAGTTCATTATAGTTACATACAAATATGCTTATTTTTTTGATAAAAATAATCTTCAAATACGTGTATTATTGAATTCGTTTTATATTTACAAAAATAAAAAGTTCAATAACTTTGATTTTAAAACAAGCATATGGTCAGATTGTATTTTATCGTTCTAAGTTGTATTGTTTTTTCGATTAACCAATATTTTTCACAAAAAATATACAGTGTAAATGATACTTTGAGAGGAAGTGTTACAAATGAAAGGGCTTGGTGGGATGTTCAAAAATACTCAATAAATATCTTTCCAGATTTTGCAACAAAAACCTTAAAAGGATCGAATGAAATAGTATTTGCTGTTCTAAAAAATGGGACAAAAATGCAAATTGACCTACAACCACCCATGCATATTGATTCAATAATTTATGAGGGAAGGAAGTTGAGTTTTGAACGATTCAATTCTGTTTATTATATTCATTTTCAAACGAATTTAAATGTTTATTCCAATTCGAAAATTTTGATTTATTTCTCAGGAATCCCAAGAGAAGCAGTAAAAGCACCTTGGGATGGAGGTTGGATTTGGAGTAAAGATAAATTAAATAGGCCGTGGATGTCAGTTGCTTGTCAAGGGCTTGGTGCGAGCGTATGGTATCCATGTAAAGATCATCAAAGCGATGAGCCTGATTTAGGTGCATTAATATCAATTACAACTGATGATTCTTTGATAGGAATTTCGAACGGTCGATTAATTTCAAATGAAACTAAAGATCATAAAAACACCTTTGTGTGGGAAGTGAAAAATCCAATTAACAATTATAACATCGTTCCTTATATTGGATATTATAAAAATTGGAATGAGAAATATTTAGGAGAAAAAGGAGAATTGGAATGTCAGTATTGGGTGTTAGATTATGAATTAGAAAACGCTAAAAAGCAATTTAAACAATGTCAATCGTTATTGAAAATTTTTGAATATTGGTTTGGACCTTATCCATTTTATGAAGATGGATATAAAATTGTGCAAGCTCCTTTTTTAGGAATGGAACATCAGAGTGCTATTGCTTATGGCAATAAGTTTGAAAATGGTTATTTGGGCAGGGATTTATCTTCTACGGGCATTGGTTTGAAGTGGGATTTTATTCTTATTCATGAAAGCGGTCATGAATGGTTTGGGAATAGTATAACTTCTAAAGATATTGCTGATATGTGGATTCACGAGTCATTTACAAATTATTCAGAAACGCTTTATACTTCAAGTTTATTTAGTGTGAAAAAAGGAAATAAATATGTTCATGGAACACGAAAATTAATTCTGAATGATAAGCCAATCATTTCAAATTATGATGTTAATTCTGAAGGTAGTGCTGATATGTATTATAAAGGAGCGAATATGCTACATATTATTCGTCAGTTAATTGATGATGATGAAAAGTTTAGGGCTATTTTAAGATTAATGAATAAAGAATTTTATCACCAAACGGTAACTACTTCTCAAATTGAACAATTTTGGATTTTACATACAGGATTAGATTTACAACCAATTTTCAACCAATACTTAAGAACAATTCAAATTCCTGTTTTGGAAGTTAAAAAAATAAAAGGAACGACTTTTGTGAAATGGAGTAATTGTGTATTAGATTTTAATTTAGAATTAAAATTAAAAAATGGAAAGGTAATTGAACCTAAAACAGAATGGACAAGTTTAAAAAAAGGCCTATTCAAATTGCGAATAGACCCAAATTTTTATGTAAACATGAAAGAAGTTGAAAATTAATTTTTGGCTCTTCCTCTAGAATAATTTCGTTTTTCA
>CALPUT020000335.1 GCA_943326825.2 Chryseobacterium gleum
AGCTATGCTGAGTGGTCTTCTAAATTCTCAAGTTGCAATTCAGGTAAACATAATGATAATGAGAACTTTTGTTCAAATTCGTCAATTTGCTTTATCACATATTGAATTATCAACTCAATTAAAACAACTTGAACAAAAATACGACAAGCAATTCGATGATATATTCGAAGCAATTAATTACTTATTGAAAAAGGATTCATTAGAAAAATAAACGAAAGAGCGGGGGAGGATTGGGTATAGGAATGGAGAATGAAAAAATTTAAGTTTATCGAATCATACTTTTAAGCCGTTTAATTTAATCTTCTAGAATATGAATTGTTTTTTCGTATTGTTGGATTAATTTTTATTAAAGAGTGTTCAAAAAAATTTCTTTTTTTCTTTTTTTAAATACTTTTGTTATAAATTAGTAAGATTCAAATTATTAACTCAAATTTAATTATTGTATAAATAACGCTTAAAAGAGCTGGAAAATTTTAGCCATCTAGAAACTTTAGCTTTATGTTGTTTCCTTATAACCAATGTATCAACTATTCACTTCCATAATTTATAAAGCATAGAAGAGAAAATTAAAACCAATATGTAATGACTAAATTTTTATTTTTTGTAATCTTATTAAAAATTTCATCCTTTAATGCACAAGTTAAAAATGATGTTAAACAAATAAATTTAAACTATGATAAAGGCCTAATTTTTATAGGTAAAAATAATTCATTTTTAAGAAATATAGTTTCAAGTGATAATAAATTAGATTCTATAAAATTAGTTGAGATGATGGAAAAATTAGTTGTCTCAAATTTTAATTTTCACATTCCAAAAAGTTTTGATTTATTACATATAAACACTTCTTCATATTCAATTCCAGGAGGTAAAGTAAGAAAAGAATGTGTAATACCTTTTTCTCATAAAAAATGTTCGAAAACTTATAGTTGTCAATTTAGTAACCATAATACTTTGTATTGGATGCAATCAACGAATCCGCTATTTCATCTAGAACATCCAGAATTATCTCATCCACATGCTTGTTCAAATTGTAAAGATTGGAATACAGAATATAAGAGAAAAACTGCTTGTAATAGATGTAAAGATAGAAGAGTAACATATTGTGGAAAAACATTCTTATGTCAAACTTGTGGAGGAAAAGGATGGTATGAAAGAGAAGCAAAACCTATGGAAGTTATTAATATTGATGAATATCTTATAAATTTTAGCATTAATAAACCTATTTACATATTCTATTTTAACGATGCTAATAATTTTGGTATTTATGATATGACTATTAACAAAGAAATAAAATATGGTAATTATCTTGACTCAAAAATTTTAAATTCAATTTCTTTTCTTTTGTTAGAAGGTGAAGAATCAGTAAAAAAAATGATTGAAGATTATAAAATAATGGCTAAAAAAAATGATGATTTTGTTTCAAAAGAAATAGAATTGCTAATTGAACAAGGTAAAATTTCAGCAGCTTCCAAAAAGTTTTCTCAATTGTATTCTAGATCATATTATGAATTAAAATATATACAAAATTTAATTTCTTACAACAGAATAAATGAGGCATACGTTATGAGTAAATCATTGAATATTGTTGATAAAAATATTATTAGTCAATTAGAAACAAAAAAAATAATTAATGAAAATAAGTTAAAAAAATTCTTGGCTTCAAATAACATTGATAGTTCAATATATTACTATAAATTAAATCCACCTGATAATAATCTAAAAATATTGATTCAAGATAAACTTTCTGAAATCAATAAATTGGAGATAGATTATATTATTGATGATAAATTTGTAAAATTTGTTAAGGATTCCTTGTTAAATAAATTAAATATACTCAATTCAGCTGATTATATTCTTCACATGAGTAATAATGGTAATTGTTATATAAATGATGCTGCAGGTGATGTCAAATTGCAATTTAAATCTCCAGAATATCTAATACCTACTAAAAATTACGATGAATTTGAGTTTAAGATAAATAGCAAATCGAAATTTAGTTTTTTGGTAGACTCTAATAAATATTTCGTCAAAGGTTTAATTTTGGATGACTGGTATGAGAGCAGAATTCAAAAAGGAACCGTCGTTTTGTATTATGCAAAGAAAAAGAATAAAGAATTTGTTTTATCTAACAAAAAAGTTTACATAGATCAAGCCGCTGGAGCACCTGAAGGAAAATATGATGTTTTGACAAAACTAACATATTTTGAATATGAAAAATTTGAGGAAAATTCTTGGGATTATATTATAAATGCCCCAGCTTTTTTAAACGGAATACCACTAGGAGATTTAAGAGTATCAGGTTCATTATTAAATAAATGCCTATCGAATTTCAAAAACAAAATTATGAAATTTTAATTTTGACTAATTTAAGACAAATGACCATTATTCTCAAATTTAGAGATGTTGGGAATATACTCACAATATTCTCCTTACCCCTCCCTATAATTTCGGTTAAAAGCATTTTATATTATTATTTACAATTTTCTTTTTAACAATATTACATCCTTTCAAATATTTATCGTTTTTATTAGATAGTTTTCTGTGTTCATTTAATTTTCAGTTCATCTTTCATTATTTTCCTCCCCCCTTTATCCTTCCCGATTTTCGGGACAAGCTCTCCATAAGGAGAAGATGAAGACTATCTATTTTTTATTTGTATTTTTTTAATCACGAATGTTTTACCCTTTGAAGGGCTAATTCCGAATTATCAGAAGTGATTAAGAGGAGGAGAATTTTATTTTTAAAATCTACCTTTTGAGATTAATCTTTTCAACTTTTTACCTAACTTAATTGTAAAAATTAAATCAAAATCATGAATCACCATTACAATACCAACCTAAAAGAGTATGCACGTGAATTAAGAACTACTTCAGTATCTATAACAGAAAAATACATTTGGAAAGCTTTACTGAGTAGAAAACAAATGGGAGTAGCTTTTAAAAGACAACGACCAATTTCAAATTTCATTGTTGACTTTTTCTCAGCAGAAATAGGTTTAATCATCGAAATTGATAGGAGTTCACATTTCAATAAAGGGGATTATGATAGTTATCGAGAAAATAAATTGAAAGAGTTAGGGTTTACCGTTATTCGATTTTCGGAAGGAGAAGTATTGCAGCATATTGGAGAGGTGCATCAGCAAATTTATAGGGTGGTTGAAGTTTTGAGAGGAGAGAGTTAAGTTTTATAATATCAAAAAGCTCCTCCCCCTTAATCCCTTCCGATAACTCGGAACTAGCTCTCCAAAGGGGGAAACATAGATATCCAAAATTATAAGTTTTAATGGATGTGAACTTCCTCCCCCTTAGGAGGGGGGCAGGGGGGAGGATAATTCAAAACTCAAAATCAATAATCTAAAATTATCAATGCGCCTCCAGCCAATTTTTAGCCAATTCCATCTCCACCTCCATTGGAACAGTCAATTGAACCGCATTTTCCATCGCGTTTTTCACTAAGGACTTCATTTGATCTATTTCATCAACGTATACATCAAAAACT
>CALPUT020000336.1 GCA_943326825.2 Chryseobacterium gleum
ACGCTCTGGCCGCACAGGCACGGTCCGCACGCCAGTCCAGACGGCTTCTTCATTGCGCGTTGGCGCGTTGTCTAGAGGATGTGTAAGCGGATACAAACGAGTACTGGACAAATGATCTCATCGGATGTGGAGAGTCACCAAAAGCAACACTTTCCTATGTGGAGAGAGAGACTGCAGACTCGGTGACTCGCACAGTCACTACAACACAACTCGTCACGTACAGCGGTCCATACACATGTTAGTGCGCTTTTCCCGGCAGTCCAGCGTCCCCGGCCGCTGCCACCATCCTGACGCAGCCTTGACCTTCTGTCATGCCGCCACCGGGACAGAAGGGCAAAAGGTCCGGGTCAGTATTGTTGCACCACTTGTTCACATCCGGCTGCCCCGTGCCATAGAAGTGTAATTGCTATTTCAGAATTAAAAAGAAATGGTTTTACAAATCTAATTGATGTATTGGGAGGTTTTGGAGAAATTCAAAGAACAACTATCCCAGTTACCAATTTTGTGTGCCCAAGCACGTTGAAATAGTTGTGAATTATAAATTTTAGATTTTGAATTAAATTAATCCATAATTCAAAATCCATAATCCAAAATTAGAAAAATGGTTGAAGTAGGAATTATAATGGGAAGTGCATCTGATCTTCTTGTTATGCAAGAAGCGGCAGATATATTAAAAGAGTTAGGTGTTGAATTTGAAATCAATATCGTATCAGCGCATAGAACGCCTGAATTGATGTTTGATTATGCTAAAAATGCACACAAACGTGGATTAAAAGTAATCATCGCAGGAGCAGGTGGTGCAGCACACCTACCTGGTATGACAGCATCTTTAACGCCACTTCCAGTTATTGGTGTTCCTGTAAAATCAAGCAACTCAATCGACGGGTGGGATAGTATCTTGTCTATTCTTCAAATGCCAGGAGGAATTCCAGTTGCAACAGTTGCCTTAAACGGAGCAAAAAACGCAGGAATCTTAGCTGCAAAAATCATTGGAGCATCAAATCCTACATTATTAGTAAGATTAGAAGCTTACATGGAAGAAATGAAACAAAAAGTGCTACAAAGCGCTGAGAAGTTAAAATAATATTAGAGAAATTAGATATTTAGATCTTAGAAGTTAGACTTAATTGGACTAATATCAAAGGTCTAATTTCTAAATATCTAAACATCTAACTTCTAATTTTCTAATTAATGGAATCAACTCAACAAAAACCTTTAAAAGTATTAAATGCATCTGCGGGAAGTGGAAAGACATTTAATTTAGTAAAGGAGTATATCCAATTATTATTGGGCGAACAGAAAAACACTTTCAAATTTGCACAAATAATTGCTATGACCTTTACGAATAAGGCTGCTTTTGAAATGAAAAGTAGGATTATTCAGGCGTTAGATGAGTTGAGTTTTCCTGATAAATATGGAAAGAAATCAGACGAATATGCTATCAAAATTGGAGAAGCTATTGGAATAAATCCAGAAGAAGTTCATGTAAGAGCAAAACTCGTTTTACAAAATATTTTGCATCGCTACGAAGATTTTCATGTGATGACAATTGATAAATTCAACCTGAAATTAATTCGTTCATTTAGTCGTGATTTGAATTTATCGACCGACTTTGAAATCATTTTTAATGAAACAGAAGTTATCGAAAAAGTCATTGATAAAATGATGAGTGAATTAGACATTTCAGAAACCAATCACTTAACAAAAATCATTTTTGAATATGCGAAAAGCAATGTAGAAGAGGGTGAAAAATGGGATTTTCGCAAAAATCTAATTAAATTCTCAGAAATAATAAAGAATGAGAAATACATTTCGATTGTAGAAACGTTGATTGATAAAGATTTTTCGTTTGAAAGATTGAAAGAATTAAAGCATGAATTATCTCGTAACAAAGATCATTTTGCAGGTGAATGTCAAAAAGTTTACACGATTTTTCTAAATGAGAATTTAGGAGAAAAAGAATTGCCTGGAGCAAGTACAACGTTTAATGCGATCTCAAAAATTCGATCAATAGATACATTCCCTAAAACATTTTTCACAGAAGCATTTATAAAAAAATGCCAAGAAGTTGATGTACCGAAAGATAAAAGATTTCCATCTTCCTTGAAACAAGCATTGCTAGATTTGAATTCAATTTGGGAAAATGGAATTGGAGAATTTAGTGCATTAGAATTGTATGTCAAAAATTATTACAACATGGCTTTGCTGCAATTTATGGCGAAGCAGTTGGGTACAATTCGAAAAGAGGAACAATTGATTCGAATTTCGGAATTCAATACATTGATTTCTCAGTTGGTGAAAAATGAAGATGCTCCGTTTATTTATGAGCGTTTAGGAACACGATTTCAACACTTTTTATTAGACGAATTTCAAGATACTTCACATTTGCAATGGTTAAATATGGTGCCTTTGGTACATGAATCCATTTCAAATATGAATCAAAATTTGATTGTAGGTGATCCAAAGCAATCTATTTATCGTTTTAAAAATGGAGTGGCAGAACAATTTATAGCCTTACCAGAAATTTATAATCCTGAAAATGATGCGGATATTCTTCGTAAATCGGCTTATTTTAAATCGCAGGGTGAAATGTTGCCTTTGGAAGACAATTGGCGTTCATCAGCAACGATTGTAGAATTTAACAATCACTTTTTCGAATTATTAAAAACGGCTTTATCAGATATAAATCAATCGTTTTACGCTTCGATCAAGCAAAATCCGAAATCAAACATAGAGGGTTATGTTGAAATTATTTCAGAACCAAAATCTAAAGAAACTTCAGATTCAATTGGTAAAGAATTTGATTTACTTTTAAAATGGATTGAAGAATGCGAAGCTGATGGGTTTAAGCGAGGCGATATTTGCTTGTTAGGAGAAAAAAATAAGGAATGTAACAGTTGGGCAATCTTTTTAACTGAAAAAGGATACGACGTTGTTTCTGCGGATTCTTTATTAGTTGATAGTGATTTTGCAGTTCAGTTAACAATAAGTTACTTAAAACGAAGATTACAGCCATTAAGCGAGAATGAGAAGCGAAAGTTTGCAGAAAAATATTTTGGGTATACTTCTGAGAATAGTTTCACGGATTACAAATCTTATTTAGTTGAGAAAATAACGGAATCTACAGGTAAGAAATACACCTTCTTTAACGATGAAGATTTTATAAAAAATCACTTCAATTCGAATGTTGAATTTTTTATGAAATATGAAAATGTGTACGACTTAATTCAGAAGTTTTATCGCATGATGAATTTTGATGAATTGACGAATCCATATTTACATCATTTGGCAGATATTGCACATCACTTCGATTTAAATAATGGTCCTGATTTAAAAAGTTTCTTGGATTACTATAAATCTGATGGGTACAAGTCAGCAGTTCAATTGCCTGAAAGTGAAAATGCAATCAAGATTATGAGTATTCATAAATCAAAAGGATTGGAGTTTCCTGTGGTAATTTTACCGAATATGAATTTGAGTAC
>CALPUT020000337.1 GCA_943326825.2 Chryseobacterium gleum
CAATAAAAATCAAATTCAATTCAAACGATAATACAATTCAATATTTCAAACTTAGAGCAGATTCAAAAGTGAATTCTTTAGAAGCAGCCTCTTATTTGTTAACCATTTTAAACTTAAATAAAGAAATTAACCTCAAAGTTTATTTAAAAGAATCTGATAAAATTGGATATACACATACACGTTACAAATTCTATTATAAATCGATTTTAATTGAAGATTTCACATATATTATTCATTCAAAAAATGATTTAATCGTTTCTGGAAATGGAGAGTATTCTAAAACCACTTCCTTTAATAATACTACTCCAACAATTAAAAGTGATGATGCAATAAAAATCGGTAAATCAAAGTTAAAAAGCGAGAACTATTTTTGGAAAGAAAATGAATTCCCTCAACCTGAATTAACCTATATATTTATTAATAACAGTTTCAAACTTTGTTATAAAACAGATATTTATTCTGCTAAACCTTTGGCAAGAAAATACTTTTACATCGACGCAGAAAATGGAAAAGTATTAAAAGAAATAAATCGAATTCATCATACAGATGTTGTTGGGACCGCTCATACTAAATACAATGGTGTTAGACCAATCACTACAAATCAACAAGGTCCAAATTATCATTTAACAGAAACTGGTAGAGGCAATGGCATTAACACGTTTAATTTAAATAATGGAACTGACTATTCTAATTACACCAATTTTACTGATACTGATAATAATTGGACTTCCACTTTAAACCAAGATGATGCAGCATTAGACGTTCACTTTGGTGCTGAGGCTTTTTATGATTATTATTCATCTCAATTTAATCGCTTATCATTTGATAATGTGAATGGGGCAATCAATAGTTATGTTCACTATGACACTAATTTTGTAAATGCTTTTTGGGACGGAACGAATATTACCTATGGTGATGGAGATGGAATAAACTATTCAGCTTTAACTTCTTTAGATGTTGTTGGTCACGAATTAACGCATGCTGTCACTCAATATACCGCAAATCTTCAATACATGAATGAATCAGGCGCTTTAAACGAATCTTTCAGTGATATTTTTGGTGTGGTCATCGACTTTTATAAAAACCCAACAACTGCTAATTATCTAATGGGAGACCAATTTAATATTACAGGTAATGGATTTAGAGATATGAGTAATCCGAATGCTAAAAATGATCCTGACACTTATTTAGGAAATCATTGGGTAACTGATCCAAACTTTGATAACGGTGGAGTTCATAGCAATTCAGGTGTTCAAAATTATTGGTTCTATTTACTCGTTAATGGTGGTTCAGGAACAAATGATTTAAATGAAAATTATAGTGTAACAGGAATAGGTATAACAAAAGCAGCTGACATTAGTTATCGCAATTTAACTTCATTTCTAACAACTAACTCTAACTATTATGATGCTCGATTTTACTCAATACAGTCAGCAATTGACTTATATGGTGAATGCAGCCCAGAAGTAATCGCTGTAACAAATGCGTGGCATGCTGTTGGTGTTGGTGAAATTTACACATCCGAAGTGATTGCCAATTTTAATGTTGATAAACAAATTAGCTGTAGTACTCCATCGAGCGTTCATTTTTACAATTTTAGCACGAATGCAATTCAGTTTCATTGGGACTTAGGAGATGGGACTTCAAGTGCAAGTGACACGCTAACACATACATATTCAACTGTTGGAAATTATACTATTCGTTTAATCGCAAATGGAACAGGAATTTGTAATTCCCCAGATACATTAACACTGATTGATTTTATTTCAATTACAAATGATGGAAGTTTAACTGGAGCTATTTGCAAACCCAAAACAACTTATCCTTCAACAATAAAAGGAATTTCGAAAGTAATTTTTAATGCAATCAATAAGACGAGTCAATTCAGTGAAAACGAGTCTTACCAAGATTTCTCATGTTCTCAAAGCACATCATTAATGGCTGGTTCAGTTTACAACTTAGAATTTAATTCAGGTTTAGAATTTGGAAAAGCGTGGATAGATTACAATAATAATGGTGTTTTCGAAGTAAATGAAGTTATTTATAGCTCTGACATCAAAAAGACAATTCACATTAGCAATGTAATAATATCAGGAAACACTGTTTACAACACACCTTTAAGATTAAGAATTGGCACAAATGAAGAAATTGGTTTTGATGCCTGTACAAATCCAGTATTTGGACAATTTGAAGATTACGCTGTAACTATTCTTCAAAATAACAATCCACCAATTGCAAATTTCACCGCTTCAACTTTTTCAACTTCAATAAATAATCCTATAACATTTTCGGATTTATCTTTAAACCTTCCAACTACATGGACTTGGGAATTTATTGGTGCAAACACACTTAATTCATCTTCTCAAAACCCAGTCATTAGCTATCCTGCAGTTGGTACTTATCCTGTAAAACTAGTTGTAACAAATACATTTGGAGAAGATTCAATCACTAAAATTGATTTTATTAAAATTGTTAACACATTTTATATTTGTTCCGATTCCTATTCTGATTTATACGATGGAAAATTAATTGACTCAGGGAGTGAAAGCTCAAATTACAGTGATAATGAGAATTGTAATTTTCTAGTTCAGCCACCAACAATTAAACCAATAAGAATTACACTGAATTCGTTTAACACAGAACAAAATTATGATTTCTTAAAGATTTACGATGGTCCCGACCAAAACTCACCTTTGCTTGTTTCAATTTCAGGAATACTTAATACCACAAGTTTTATTGCTAATTCTGGAAATGTGTTTTTTGAATGGAGTTCAGACATTTACGTAAATTCTGTTGGATTTGACATCTCTTGGGATACTTTAGATATCAATACTGGAGGAATTATTGCTACTGGTAATTTTATTCAAAACCAAAACATTCAATTTCAATCAATTTACACCAATTCTTCTGACTACCATTGGAATTTTGGTGACGGAAATTTAATAAACGGGGCCTCTAACCAGCTTCATTCATATCAATATCCAGGGCAATATATTGTTGAATTAAGTTATTATGACCTTAACTTCAATTACAATACATATTACAAAAACATTATAATTGAGTCAAATTTAGGTGTATACAATAACAATGAAGCATCAAGTTTCCTACTTTACCCAAATCCAACAAATGACATTATTAACATTAAAAATAATTCTGAATTTAAAATAAACTCAGTTACACTTAAGAATTCAATTGGTCAAATAATAAATAGCCTTAACCCTATGATTAAAGGAGAGAAAAATCCTATCAATTTATCTGAATTTTCAACAGGTATTTATTACATTGAAGTCGTATTTGAAAATGGAGAACAATTAATTCAGAAAGTGGTGAAATCGAATTAATTTAACATTTTTTATAGTGGCTTTTAACAAATTCAAGTACATTTGTAAAACAAAATTTTAGTAATTATGAAAGTGATTTATGCTGTTTTATTAGGTACACTTGCCTTTTCTTGTTCTTCAA
>CALPUT020000338.1 GCA_943326825.2 Chryseobacterium gleum
ATCTACACCAACTTCCTCTAAATCGTTATGTTTACCAGAAACACGTCAACATTTTTGTGTATTGGCAACACGTTTATCTTTAACAACACTATTTCCTAAGAAATAATCCTTGAATTGATTCATACCAGCATTTGTAAACATCAACGTTGGGTCATTTTTCACAACCATTGGTGCAGATGGAACAATTGCATGTCCTTTAGATTCAAAAAAGCGAAAGAATTGTTCGCGGATTTCTTGTATTTTCATGATAAACGATGTTATTCTATTTATGGAGTGCAAATTTAGTGGAAATAGTTTAAAAATAAGCTAGGATTTAAAATGTAATTAAAAATCAATAAAAACTTCTTTTTTAGCTTTTATAATCTTTTTACTAACTTCGTATTCATGTCAAAAACAAAATACAAATACAATCCAAAAACATTAACTTATGATGAGGTTTCAATAAGTTGGGGTAAACGTATTTTTAAGTTTTTGTTATATGTAGCTCCAAGTTTAATTATAGGGTTAGGATTATCCGTTTTATTTACAAGACAATTAGCTTCACCAAAAGAAAAGCAACTTCTAGCAGAAATAGAATTTGATAAAGCAGAATTGGAGCGTTTGAATGCTGATATAGATTTAATTAATAGAACTTTAGAAGATATTCAAGAAAGAGATGAAGATTTGTATCGTGTATCTTTATATGCTGATGAATTTCCAAAAGAATTAAGGTATGCTGGACGAGGAAAGAATTTTAAATACAATTATTTAGAAGGTTATTCGAATTCGGCATTGTTAAGTTTAACGTCATCCAAAATAGATGATATAGAAAGAAGAGTGAATTCTCAAAGCAATTCTTTTAAAGAATTACTAGAAATTGCCAAAAATAAAGAGCAAATGTTGGCCAGTATACCTGCAATTCAACCTGTTCGAAATAAGGAATTAAAACAAATGGCTTCAGGTTATGGTTATCGAATAGACCCAATTTACAAAACTCGAAAAATGCATACTGGTATGGATTTTACTGCGAATATCGGAGCAGATGTATACGTCACAGCTGATGGTGTAGTTGAGATTTTAGAAGTTGAAGGATGGGGATATGGAAAAAGTATTGTAGTGAATCACGGTTATGGTTATAAAACGCGATATGCCCATTTAAATGGATTTAATGTTCGTGTAGGACAAAAAGTAAAAAGAGGAGAGTTGATTGGTTATGTTGGGAATACAGGTAAATCAACGGGCCCGCATTTACATTATGAAGTTGAAAAAGGTGGTAAGAAGGTGAATCCAATTGCTTATTATCATTCAGATTTAACACCAGCTGAATACGAACAATTAATTCAGTTAAGTCAAAATTCATTCAAAGCTTTTGATTAATCTCAAGTTAATCTAATTGGAGTCGAGTTGATTGAGCGGAGTCGGGTTGATTGAGCGGAGTCGAAATCAACTTTCTGTCAGATAAAAACTGACAAATCGACTTAAAATTACCATTCTGTTTAATGAAATGTCAGTTTTTGACATAAAATTGTTCGAAAAATCTGATGGCATAAAGATTGAAGAAAGGAAACCATATAAAAATGAAAATTAATTAACAATGGGAAAAATTATCGGAATTGATTTAGGAACTACAAACTCATGTGTTTCTGTTATGGAAGGAAATGAGCCGGTAGTTATCGCGAACTCAGAGGGGAAACGTACAACGCCATCTGTAGTAGCATTCGTAGAAGGAGGAGAGCGTAAAATCGGTGATCCTGCAAAACGTCAAGCGATTACTAATCCAACAAAAACGATTTCTTCAATCAAACGTTTTATGGGGGCATCTTTTGATGAGACTAAAAACGAAGCAACTCGTGTTCCTTACAAAATTGTAAAGGGAGATAACAATTCTCCACGTGTTCAAATAGACGAAAGAGCTTATTCTGCTCAAGAGATTTCTGCAATGATTCTTCAAAAAATGAAGAAAACTGCTGAAGATTATTTAGGTCATGAAGTTACTGAAGCAGTTGTTACTGTTCCTGCATACTTCAATGATGCTCAACGTCAAGCAACAAAAGAAGCTGGTGAAATCGCTGGTTTAACAATCAAAAGAATTATCAATGAGCCTACTGCAGCTGCATTAGCTTATGGTTTAGATAAAAAAGGTATTGATCAAAAAATCGTAGTATTCGATTTCGGTGGTGGTACGCATGATGTTTCTATCCTTGAATTAGGAGACGGAGTATTCGAAGTATTAGCAACAGATGGTGATACTCACTTAGGTGGTGACGATGTTGATAATGCAATCATTGATTGGTTAGCTGCTGAATTCAAAAATGACGAAGGTATTGACTTGAAACAAGATCCAATGGCTTTACAACGTTTGAAAGAAGCTGCTGAGAAAGCTAAAATCGAGTTATCTTCAACTACAAGTTCAGAGATTAACTTACCTTACATTATGCCAGTTGATGGTATTCCAAAACACTTAGTTAGAACTTTACAACGTGCGAAATTCGAGCAATTAATTGCTTCTATCGTTGAAAGAACAATCGCTCCTTGTCGTTCTGCTTTGAAAAATGCAGGTTTATCTACAAGTGATATCGATGAAATTATTTTAGTTGGTGGATCTACTCGTATCCCAGTTATTCAAGATGCAGTTGAGCGTTTCTTCGGAAAAGCGCCTTCTAAAGGAGTTAATCCAGATGAGGTTGTTGCAGTTGGTGCTGCTATCCAAGGTGGTGTATTAACAGGTGAAGTGAAAGACGTATTATTATTAGACGTTATTCCATTATCAGTTGGTATCGAAACAATGGGTGGTGTTTTTACTAAATTGATTGAATCAAATACAACAATACCAACTAAAAAATCAGAGGTTTTCTCTACAGCATCAGATAACCAACCTTCAGTTGATATCCACGTGTTACAAGGAGAAAGAGCGATGGCTAATGATAACAAAACATTAGGTCGTTTCCAATTATCAGATATTCCACCAGCACAAAGAGGAGTTCCTCAAATCGAAGTTACTTTCGATATCGATGCAAATGGTATCATGCACATTTCGGCTTTAGATAAAGGTACTGGTAAAAAACAATCTATCAAAATCGAAGCTTCTTCAGGTTTATCTGACGAAGAAATCGAAAGAATGAAAGCGGAAGCTGTTGCTCATGCTGCTGAGGATAACAAAAGAAAAGAAGAAGCTGAATTATTAAACAAAGCTGATTCTTTAATTTTCCAAACTGAGCGTCAATTAAGCGAGTACGGTGATAAAATCCCAGCTGATAAAAAACAACCAATTGAAGATGCTTTAGCATCATTAAAAATTGAATTCGAAGCAAAAAACTTTAACAATTTAGATGCTGCTATCGAACGTTTAAATTCAGTTTTCCAAGAAGCTTCTCAAGATATCTACAATGCAGGTAACAATGCAGGTGGAGCTCAAGAAGGTGCTGCTCAAGGAAATCCTCAAGACGAAGTAACTGATGTTGATTTCGAAGAGGTTGAAGA
>CALPUT020000339.1 GCA_943326825.2 Chryseobacterium gleum
CAATTAAATATCTTTTATAATAAAGAATTAAAGCATGAAATTGTTCCGATTATAATTAATCCAAAACATCCGTTTCCTAGATTAAAAGATTATGGTGTTTATTTGGCAATCAAAATGATTGTTCCAAGTAAAAAAACTCCCAATTTTGCTTTAATTGAAATTCCGAATGAATATCCACGTTTTTATCGTTTGAAAGATGATAAAAAGGAATATTTTATTCTTTTGGATGATATTATCCGCCTTCATTTAAAAAGTATATTTTCCATTTTTGATTGTGAATCTATAGAGGCTTATACATTTAAATTTACACGAGATGCTGAATTAGATTTAGATGATGATTTATCTACTTCGTTCATTGATAAAATTGAAAAAAGTGTAAAAGAACGAAAGAAAGCTGATCCAATTCGTTTTGTTTATGATAACAAAATGCCACGAACATTATTGAATTTCTTAATTAAATCGTTAAGATTGAAAGAAGGAATGAATATGATTCCAGGTGGTCGATACCATAATTTTAAAGATTTTATTTCTTTTCCAGATTTTGGTAGAAAAGATTTATTATTTCCACCTAGACCACCACAAATTCATCCGGATTTAGAACATAAAAAGAGTTTATTACAAGCGATTGTAGAAAAAGATATCTTACTTCATTTTCCATATCAACAATTCGATTATGTCGTTGATATTTTAAGAGAAGCAGCTATAGATCCAAAAGTGAAATCCATTAAGATTAATGTTTATCGTTTAGCAACAAATTCACAAGTTATGAATGCATTGATGAATGCAATTAGTAATGGAAAAGAAGTAACGGTAATCATGGAACTTCAAGCACGATTTGATGAAACAAACAATGTTTATTGGTCAAATCGTTTGAAAGAAAATGGAGCTAAAGTAATTTACGGTGTTCAAAATCTGAAAGTTCACTCCAAATTAATTTTAATTCATAAAGCAATTTCAAATTCTAAAGATGAATTCATTTCATACATTGGGACAGGAAATTTCAACGAGAAATCTGCTAGAATTTATAGTGATTTAGGGCTTTTTACAAGTAATCAAATTATCTCAAATGAAGTAAAAAAAGTCTTTAAATTACTTGAAAATCATTTTGAAAAAACTGATTTTAAACAGTTAATGGTTTCGCCGTTTAATACCCGATCCAAATTAATGAGTTTGATTAATGCTGAAATTCGAAATGCAAAAAAATCAAATAATGGATTGATTCGATTAAAAATAAATAATTTAGTTGATGTTCGAATTATTGAAAAATTATATGAAGCTAGCCAGGCTGGAGTAAAAATTCAATTAATTGTAAGAGGAGTTTGTTGTTTAGTTGCAGGACTTCCAAAGAAAAGTGACAATATTGAAGTGATTAGTATTGTTGATCGCTATTTGGAACATGCACGATTTATGATTTTTGGAAACAATGGAAACCCCGTTTATTATCTTACGAGCGCCGATTGGATGGAACGTAATTTAGATAAACGTGTAGAAGTTGGTTGTCCTATTTTTGATCCAAGTTTACAAAAAGAATTGGATTTAATATTCGATTACCAATGGAAAGGGAATTTCAAATCGCGTATTATTGACAAAAAACAAAAAAATGAATATAAAATGCCTATAAACTCTGAGCCATTTCATGCACAAGAAGAGCTATATATTCATTATGATTTAACGAATTAATTTGAATTCATTTCTACTATTTGATTAACTTTGAGGCGTTAAGTGAAAATCTTGGTTTATCAACAGTTAGAGAATGAAATTTTTAAAATCAAATATATTAATTATCAGTTGTTTGAGTTGTTTTTCAGTTTTTGGAAAACCACTAAATGATTCAACTTTAATTTCAAGATTTCGTCCTGGATTCATGTTGTTTTTTACAGGTGTTCGCCCGGCTGAACCTGAAAAAGTTCGTAAATATGATCGATTAATTTTTGATGTGACTTATTCCACATTCTCAGGAGGAATTGAATCTTTTAAGAACAAAGGTTTATCGTTGGGTTTAAATACTAGTTTGATGTTTGATATTCCCATCACAAAAGGAAATACAATTTCACTCGGAACTGGAATTTCTCATTCCTTTTTTCAAATTCGTCATGATAATTTATTTTTAACGAACGCCAATGAAGTTACAACCATTTATCAATTAAAAGATTCGTTAGACGCTTTTAAAAGAAGTTCACTAGGGGGAAATGTTTTATCTATTCCTTTAGAATTAAGATTTAGAGCTAAAAACTGGAAGCATGTAAAATTCCATCTGGGTGGAAAAATTGGTTATCAGGCAAATCTTTATTCTAAATACATTATTCAATCAGCTGATATAGATAAGCGTATAAAATCTTTTTATTTCCCTGATGTAAATCATTTAGTTTATTCAGTTCATGCTCGAATAGGAATTCGTAATTGGGCACTTTTTGGAAGTTATTCAATGAATAAAGTGTTTTCAAATTCTAAAAGCACACCCATTAATCTACTTCAAGTTGGATTAAGTATTTCTCTATTTTAATATTTCAACATGTTTATAGATACGCACACTCATCTCTATTCAGCTGAATTCAATGATGACCGTTCAGAAATGATTCAACGTTCATTAACAAATGGAGTAGAAAAATTACTATTACCAAATATAGATATAGAAAGTATCGAAGGTATGCATCAATTGGTGAAAGAATATCCTTCTAACTGCTATGCTATGATGGGTTTACATCCAGGTTATGTAAAAGAGGATTGGGAACAACAATTAGCAATGATTAAAGATTATTTATTCAAAGGAAACTATATTGCTGTAGGAGAAATTGGAATTGATCTCTATTGGGATAAGACATTTATCGAAGAACAAAAATCGGCATTTATGCAACAAGTTAATTGGGCAAAAGAATTAAATCTTCCGATCGTCATTCATGCACGCGAAGCATTTCAAGAGATTTTTGATGTTTTAGATGTACTTCATGATGATAGATTAAAAGGAATTTTTCATTGTTTTACAGGTGATTCAGATCAAGCTAAAAAAGCCTTATCTTATAAAGGTTTCAAATTAGGAATCGGAGGAGTTTTGACTTATAAAAAAGCTGAATTAGATAAAGTTCTTGAAAATATCGATTTAAGAAATATTGTTTTAGAAACGGATTCACCTTATTTAGCACCAGTTCCTTATAGAGGAAAACGAAATGAAAGTAGTTATTTGGTTCACATTGCTGAAAAATTAGCGGATGTTTATCAAATTTCATTAAAAGAAGTTGAAGAAATTACCACAAATAATACATTTGAGTTATTTCCTTCCATAAAGTAAGAATCGATTATGAGCACAAAAAATAAAGTTTTAATTATCTATACGGGTGGTACGATTGGGATGATTAATGATCCGAAATCAGGACGATTAATAAGTTTTGATTTTAAGCATATGTACCATCATATTCCTGAATTAGAACGATTAAATATTGATTTAACTACAA
>CALPUT020000340.1 GCA_943326825.2 Chryseobacterium gleum
ACAATTTTCACCAATCGTACCTCCGTGAATAATTGCTCCATGTCCAATATGAGCTCCTTTTTTTAAGAGGGTAATTGTCCCAGGAAACATATGAACGGTACAATTTTCTTGAACATTACAACCGTCCTCTATGATGATTTGCCCCCAATCTCCACGAATACAGGCGTTTGGACCAATGTAAACATTTTCTCCAATAATCACATTTCCAGTCACGTTTGCTTGCGGGTGAACAAAACTTGAAGCCTTTATAACTGGTTTAAATCCGTTGAATTCGTAAATTGCCATAATTGAAAGATGTTTTTTCAAAAATAAGTAAAATTATCTTGGCTAGATTATTGAAGTCAAAAACAATAAAAGTTTGAATACAATGTTTTATTATCTCATCAAATTTTGAACAGCAAGTTAAAAATTAATAAATTCGTCAAATGAAAAAATATTGCTTGTATTTATTTTTCTTGAGTCTTTCATTTTCGACGTTTAGTCAAAAAGTTATTCCTTTTGTTGATTTTAATTTTTATTTCCAAAATTTTCAAAATGGGGCATTTTCAATAATTGATTTTCAAAGAATTAGAGATGTAAAGGCAGGTGATGATTGCGTCGCTTATTACGACAATAAAAGTAATTTAGTTGTTTACAATGGAACCGAAAAAAAGAACTTAGCTAATTTAAATGTTGATTTTCAAGTTTCAGATCATTTAGTTGCTTGGAGAATTGGGAATACAATAAATATGTGGGACGATGGAAAGCTGAGAACATTAAGCTTTAATGGAATTGATTATTCAGTAAAAGATAGTATCATCGTTTATTCTGATTCAAGATATAATTCTGTAAATGTCTATTGGAAAGGGGCGATTTATCCATTGTATTCAGTGGTTGATGATATTTATATGCCAACCTTTATCGGTGAGAATATTGTAGCATTTAAGGATAATGGTAATTTTTACAAAATATTCTGGAATGGTCAAATATATGATATTGGCGTTTGGAATGGTGATATTACTTTTAATGGAGGAACGGATGTTCTAGCATATAATGATCCAACAACTCGTTCATTTACCGTTTTTGATAAAGGTGAATTTATAGAAGTAGAAGCCTATTTCATGAATAAATACAAAGCGGGAAGAGGTATTGTAGTTTATGAAGATTTGAACGGAAATTTGAATCTATACAAGAAATCGTCTAAAAAACAGATTAGCAATTTTGCGTCTGCAAATTGGGAAGTAAAAGATGAAGTAGTGCTTTGGGTTGAAAATAATTTCTTTAAAACATACTATTTAGGGGAGTCTAAAACGATTTGTAATTTTACTCCTAAAGATTATCTCATTAAAAATGATGTGATTGCATACCGAAATGTTATGGGAGGTGTGAGTACTTTCATTAATGGAGTTAACACCGAACTTTCGAATCAAACGAATGCAGAATATGAAATTTACGGATCATCTGTTTTGGTGAAACTATTTAATAGTTCATTTATCGTTTTTCAAAATGGAATGAAGTATTATAAGTAAAATTCACCTTCCAATATTTTCTGTGTTAAGGAAATAAAATATCAAATTTCAATCGTTTACATAGAATTAAATGAAAATGTCTATGTATCTTTGTAGCCAATTTTTTAGCATAATCAATTCCTTGAGAAAGGAAGAATTTAAATACTTTAGAAATGAATAATTGGTTTACAGTAAAAGTAAAATACACAAAACAACTTGAAAATGGAACTTTTAAAAGAGTTTCAGAACCATATTTACTTGCGGCAATGACATTTACAGATGCTGAAGCACGTATTTATGAAGAATTAGGTCAAATCATCAGAGGTGAATTCAATGTTGTAGGAATCGCAAGAACTGAATTACATGATATTTTCCATTACGAAGACAGTGAAGTTTGGTATAAAACAAAAATCACATTTGAAGGTGAAGCTGAAGAAGGAGGAAAAGCTAAAAAAGTAGCTCAAAACTTCTTGATTTCTGCTCATTCAGTAAAAGATGCTTATGATAGAACAAAAGAAAGTCTTCAAGGAATGTTAGTTGACTTTCAAATTCCATCAATTATTGTTTCTCCAATTGTAGAAGTTTTCCCTTACAGAGAAGAATTGGATAGAGAAATCAGTAGAACACCAATTCAAGAAGAATTTATCGAAACTCCAACAGGAAAAAGAGTTTTTACAGCTCCAGGATCTGATTTAGATGATGATTTCGAAGATGAAGATTCTGATTTAGACGACGATTTCAGCGAAGAAGAATAGTTTAGATAATTTTAAATTATGAATTTTGGATTTTGAATTACTCAACAATCCAAAATTCATAATCCATAATCCATAATTTATTAAGTTGGAAGATTTTCTATTAAGAATGCAAAACGATCACCGTGATTTTGATCATGGTAAATTAGAAGGTTTCTTTGGTGAAACGCCTTTTGATCTTTTTCATAAATGGTATCGTGAAGCATTTGAAACTGGACAATTAGAGCCAAATGCTTTTGTATTGTCTACTGTTGATGCTCAAAATCGACCAAGTTCTCGTATTTTATATTTAAAAGCGATGGCTGATGAGAATTATGTGTTTTTCACAAATTACAACAGTCATAAAGGAACAGATATTGCTCAAAATCCAAATGCGTCAATGTTGTTTTTCTGGCCTGGAAAAGAACGTCAAATTCGAATTGAAGGGACGGTTGAGAAAATAGCAGAAGAAGAAAGTGATGCATATTTTGAAAGTCGTCCAAGAGGTAGTCAAATTGGTGCTTGGGCTTCTGATCAAAGTGATTTATTGGTTGAACGAGATGATTTAGAAAACCGAGTTGTTGAGTTTGCTGATAAATTTAAAGAACATGTGCCTAGACCGCCACATTGGGGAGGATATATGTTAAAACCAAGATTAATAGAGTTTTGGCAAGGCCGACCATCACGCTTACACGATCGAATTGTTTTTGAATTAGAAAATAATTCGTGGAAAGTTTATAGAAAAAATCCATAGATGTACGAAATAAAACCGGAAGTTTTTGAATTATCAAACGGAATAAGAGTTGTTTACTTACATGCTTCTTCCCAAGTTGCTCATTTAGGTGTTACGATTCTTGCAGGTTCTCGATTTGAAGCAGAAAATGAAGAAGGTTTAGCCCATTTTTTGGAACATTGTATTTTCAAAGGAACCAAAAAACGTAAGGCATTTCATATTCTATCTCGTTTAGATTCTGTTGGAGGCGAATTAAATGCGTTCACAGGGAAGGAAGAGATCTGTATTTATGCGTCATTTACCAAAAATCACGTTAAAAGAGCTTCTGAGTTATTAGCAGATATTGCTTTGAATTCATCATTTCCTTTAAAAGAAATTCAAAAGGAAAAAGAAATCGTTTTAGATGAAATCAATTCTTATTTAGATAGTCCGAGCGATAAGATTTTCGATGATTTTGAAGCTTATTTATTCAAAGGACATACAC
>CALPUT020000341.1 GCA_943326825.2 Chryseobacterium gleum
TCTTAATTGATCAAAAAAAGCTTTCTTGTTAGCAAAAAACGAATCACATTCTGTTCTAAATAATTGCCAAACTTCTTCGTTCTCTTTTTTAGGACCAAAACCAATTTGTTTCCAATATTCTTGAATACTAAGTAACTCTTGTGTTTTTTCGTCCCAATCTTTTATCGTTTTTACTTCTGCAATAGTTGAATTTAACTCAACCGCTTTTGAAAGTAAAATTTGTTTTTTCTCGATATTATCAGCTTGAACAGCTCTTTTATCTTCGTAAAACTTATTGATTCTTTCGTAAACTGAACGAACAACTTCTAAGTAACTTTCTTTAATTGCTTCCCAACGATCTTTGTTTACAGGACCAATTTCATCCCATTCATTTTGATACGTTTTAATCAATCCTTCAATGTCACGTAGCGATTCGTTCGAAGCTAAATCCTTGATTTTTTGAATAACCTCTAATTTAACTTGCTCATTTCTATGAAAATCGTGTTCTTTTAATTCACGGTAAATTTTCATATTGTAAAAAAAATCTTCTAATAATTTAGAATATTCAGCTTGAACTTCAGCTCTTTTTTCTCTTTCGATTTCACCGATTAATTTCCAAGCTTCGTGTATTTCTTTGTAAGCATTAAAAGCTGCTCCAATATGTTCTTCGTTTGCAATTAAATCTTTCAAACGTGCAATTAAAGAACGTTTTTGCTTTAAATTTTCAGATTGAATGGCTTTTTTAGAATCCAACGCTAAAGACCACGCACTTTTAAATTCTTTGTAAACTTCGTAAAATTCATTTCGAATCGGATCATCCTCTTTTTCGAATTCAACATTTTCACCGTTTTCTTTTGCTTCTAAAACTGCTACTTGTTTTTTACGTTCGTCTTCTAAAACGAAATCATCGAATCGAGTTCTTAATTCATTTACGTCTCTACCAATTGAAAGTTTATCTTCATTAGCAACTAATACTTTCAATTCATCTAAAAATGTTTGTTTTTCCATAACGCAGATTATATTTAGGTGTTACCCTACAGTTTGTACCATTTCAAAATTTGTTAAAGACACGAATTCTTCGATTCTATCTTCAACTTCTTGTTTTGTTATATTTAATAATTTCTCTGTTCCAAATTTCTCAACACAGAAAGAAGCCAATGCTGAACCAGCAATAATTGCTCTTTTCATATTATCGAAAGAAATATCATTTGTGCTTGCTAAATATCCGATGAATCCACCTGCAAAAGTATCTCCTGCTCCAGTTGGATCGAAAACTTCTTCTAACGGTAAAGCTGGTGCATAAAATACTTTCTCTTCATTGAACAATAAAGCTCCATGCTCTCCTTTTTTGATAATCAAATATTTAGGACCCATTGCTCTAATTACTTTAGAAGCTTTTTTCAATGAATATTCCCCAGATAATTGACGTGCTTCTTCATCATTGATAATCAACACATCCACCATACTGATTGTTTTTTTCAAATCATCCATCGCAATATCCATCCAGAAATTCATTGTATCCATAGCGATTAACTTTGGACGCTCTGTTAATCTTTCGATTACTGAACTTTGAACTTGTGGACTTAAATTTCCTAATAATAAAAATTCAACTCCTTGGTAGCTTGCTGGAATAATTGGATCAAAATGCTCCAAAACATTCAATTCTGTTACTAACGTATCACGAGAATTCATATCGTTGTGGTAACGACCAGACCAGAAAAATGTTTTCTCACCTTGTTTAATTTGAAGACCATCCAAATCAACACCTTTTGATGCTAATGTATCTAACATTTCTTTCGGAAAATCTTCTCCTACAACAGAAACTAATTTTTGATCTTTTTCATAAAAAGATGCTGATAATGCTATATATGTTCCTGCTCCACCAATGATTTTATCGGTTTTTCCGAATGGTGTTTCAATCGCGTCGAATGCGACACTTCCAACTGTAAGTAAACTCATGTACTATTTTTCTTTATAAAGTGGTGCAAATTTACTGAAAAATACTGTAAAATCAATAGATTAGAAGAAAAAGATCGTTAGCAAATTTAGGGCGAATATGTCGGGGCGAATTGCAATTCGCCCCGACTATCGCCCCGACAATTTATCTCACATTTTCACGTTAATAAATTTAAAGACTCCGTAATTATTAAGCAACATTTCAATTTAACTTTACAAGTTAAAACAGCATTAAATTCAATTCTCACATGGAATCAGAAAAGGTTAAAAAATCAATCTCAAAACGAATCCTAAAATTTGGAATGTGGTTTTTCGGAATTATTCTGAGTATCATGTTGTTAATTTCTGCTGGACTTTATTATTTCAAAGATGAAATCTGTGGAGTTGTCATCACTGAAGTCAATCAATATTTAAAAGCAAAAGTAACGGTTGAGAAAGTCGACTTAGCTTTTTGGGGTTCGTTTCCTAATCTTTCAGTCGATTTCAATAAGGTTTATATTCAAAATTCTTATGAAAAATCAACGAATAAAGATACCCTCCTCTATTCTGATCGAATTCGTCTCAAATTTAATCCAATGGATATTTGGGAAGGAAAATACGATGTCAAAAAAATTGAAGTTTCGCCTGGAACAATAAAATTAAAAATAAATGAAAAAGGGGAGGCCAATTATGACATTCTAAAAGTATCTAAAGATACCACTGCTTCAAAATTTGATCTAAATCTAAAAGAAGTTGTTTTAAATGATATTCATTTTTCATATGAAAATAAAGCGACTGGTCAAACGTATATTTCCGACATTACTGAACTTTCGTTAAATGGAGCTTTCAATGAAAAACAGTTTGATTTGGTAAGTAACATCGACATGCAAATTAACCAAATCAAAAGTGGAAATGTACCGTTGATTTCAAACAAACGTTCGCACTTTAACATTAAATTATCCGTAAATCAAGAGAATGGAACTATTGAAATTCCTACGTGTACTATTTTTATTGCGAATTTACCATTTGAATTTGCAGGGAAAATCACACCAAATGATTTGAAATTTAAATTGAAAGCGAATGAATTGGAATTGAAAGATTTCGCCAATAATTTTAAACATTCTTCGATTGAAAACATAGATAAATTTGGAGGTTCGGGAACAGTGAACTTTGATGTGGATATGAAAGGAAAAGTCGACACCGAAGAACCGTTAGAAGTTGTTTGTGATTTTGGTATTCAAAATGGGGCTTTAGTTGATCCGATCAAAAAATTAAAAATTAGCAATATTTCGCTGAAAGGAAAATATTCAAACATCGGAGGAAAATCCAAAGAGTTTTTAAAATTATCGCGTGTTTCTTTTAATACGCCTGGAGGACCTTTCACAGGAAATGCTTTACTAACAAATTTCGATTCCCCAATAATCGATGGAAATGCGAAAGGAAATATCAATTTAAAAGTAGCAAATAGTTTGTTTTCGTTTCCAGGAGTTGAAAATATTGATGGGAACATTCAATTAAA
>CALPUT020000342.1 GCA_943326825.2 Chryseobacterium gleum
GATACCATCTATAATTCAAATCATCAACGAATTGCAACAGTTGAATTGTATCCAGAATTTATAGATAGTGCATTTCATCTTGAAGTGTATTTTTCAAATGTTGATTCAACAAGCTATTATTATCGTTTTATGACGGTTGGTTCAGGTTCTTATGATGCTTGGGGTTCAACAAATGCTGCTATTAAATCGAATAATATGGTTTCTACATTACCTTCTTCATCTATTGTTCCCGAAATTACAAAATATCAAATGCCGGATTTTAATCAGAGTATAGTTTCTTCATTTAACTGCTCAGGTAAAATGATTTCAGTTGGAAATGTAAAAAATAGAAATAAGCACACAAATAAAAATGGAGTTGTTTATACAAGTTCATCAACGGCTTTAATAGGGGAGCTCGTATCAGGTTCGAGTAAAGGACCGAATAGACATAATCTAATAAAACCAGATTTTACAGCGACTGGTGAGTTTGGAATTTCTCCTATACCTGCATGGAAATATTCCAATGCAGCATATAATGCATCAGTTGATATCAATGGCTATCAAGGTCGAAATAATGGTACATCAATGGCTTCACCTACTTTAGCAGGTATTGCAGCATTATATTTACAGAAATGTAAAAATGCATCTTACAAGAATTTTAAAGAAGATTTAAAAGCAACTGCAATTGTCGATAATTTTACGGGAGTTGTACCTAACAATTCATATGGTTACGGCAAACCTCATGCTTTGAATTTACTTTTAGGAAACAATACAGCAACTGTAATAGGAAACACAGGTATATGTTCAAGTCCAATTACTCTTTCAACATCTATTACAAGTTCAATTGATTCTGTTGTTTGGATGAATTCTTCAAACTCAAATAATTTATTGGTTTCAACTCAAGATACTGTTTCAGCTATTGTTTATTATGGTAATGGATGTCACGTTAAAACAGATACTACAATTGTTATTTTAAACTCTTTACCAATTATCCAGGGAAATACGGGGTTATGTGATTCAAGCATTGTTTTGTATATTCAACCTATAACTTTAACTGATTCGATAATTTGGAATTCAGGTTTTTCAGGAGATAGTCTACCAGTTACTTTTGCTGGTAATTATCAATCTACTATTTATTATACAAGTGGTTGTTCAATGAGTTCACCAATTACAACTATAGTTCAAAATACTATTTCGCCAATTTCAGGAAATACAGGTATTTGTAATGACACAATCACGTTAGTTGAACATCATTCTGGACTTTTAGATTCATTGGTTTGGAATAATTCAAATACAACTAATTTTATTGATGTACATTCAGCAGGTAATTATTGGGTGAAATATTACTTTTCTTCCGGCTGTTCAATGAATTCTGATACATCAACTGTAATTTCTAATACACTTCCAACAATTCAAGGTAATATTGGAATTTGTAGTCAACCTTCGCCACTCAATGTTGCTCCAATTTCAGTTTATGATTCAATAGTTTGGAATAATGGTATTTTAGGTGATACCGCATTAATTTCAACTTCTGGAATTTATTCGGCAACAATATATTACTCTTCTGGCTGTAAAATGGAAACGGTTAGTGAAAATGTAGTTCTAAATGAAAAATTAGGTATTACTGGGAATACTGGATTATGTAAAGATACGATTTCTCTACTTTCAAATTACAGTGGCAATATTGATTCATTAGTATGGAGCACAACTGATCAATCTGCAGCAATCTCTGCCTCAACACCTGGTGATTATTTTGTCACCTATTATTTCACATCAGGTTGCACTTTAACTGATTCAACAACAGTACTTCAAAAAGTAGTTTTACCAAATCCTTTTATTACAGAAAATGGTAATTTTCTAATATCTTCTATTGCACCGAATTATCAATGGGCTATCAATGGCAATTCTTTATCATCTGAAATAAATGATACATTATTATTGTCTCCAGTTATAAGTGGGAATTATTCAGTCTCAACAACTAGTATAGATGGGTGCATTTCAACTTCAAATATTATTCTAATTCTAGCTACTCTTGAAGAAAACCAATTTTTAACTTCAATTTCAATTTTCCCAAATCCAACGAATGGTGAATTTAGAATAATTAGCGAACAAAAGATTGAATCTGTTAAACTTTATGATGCACAAGGAAAAGAAATAAATTTAGTGGAAATAAAAAATAATACTTTTAATATACAAGGTTTAAATTCAGGTATTTACTCTATTGAAATTAGTACGGTGAAAGGAAAATACCATTCTAGAATAATAAAACAGTAATTTTAAAAAAAGAATTTATATTTTTGACGTCGTAAACAAATTTGAAATGAAATTAACAGGAATAATTGCAATCTCAGGAAGACCAGGACTTTTTAAAGTTATTGCACAAGGAAAAAATAATGTAATTGTTGAATCGTTGGTAGATAAAAAAAGATTTCCAGCATATTCTTCTGATCGAATTTCAGCTTTAGAAGACATCAGTATTTATACAGATGCTGAAGAAAAGCCATTGAAAGAAATCTTTTTAGCAATACATACGAAAGAAAATGGTGGGGAAACAATTTCACATAAAGAAGATGATTCAAAATTAGTGAATTATTTAACTGAAATACTTCCTAATTATGATAAAGAAAGAGTTTATATTTCTGACATTAAAAAATTATTTCAGTGGTATAATTTACTTCATAAATCAGGTGATTTAATTCTTTCTGAAGTAGTTGAAGAAGAGAAAGTAGAAGATTCAGAAGAAACGAAAGAAAAGAAAGAGAAACCAGCTGCTAAAAAAACAGCTACAGCAAAACCTAAAGTAACTGCTGAAAAATCAGCGGCACCAAAAGCTAGTGGAGCGAAAAAAGTTACTGCAACAAAAACAAGTACAAGTAGAGGTAAATAATCTCTCAACAGCATAAAATTAAAAAGTCGAGACTCAATTTGAATCTCGACTTTTTTTGTGATTAATTATCTAATAATTGAATTTAGAAACTTCCTCTTAGTGTTAAAATGAAATTTCTGCCAGGAGCAGAAATATTTGAAGCAAACTGTCTGTAATTATGATCAAAAACATTTTCACAAGCAGCTTGTAAACTTACATATTTATTAAATTGGTATGTTAAACGAATGTTTGCTGTATACCAAGCCGGCATTCCAAATGCAGTTGCATATGGTTCATTATCTTCACCCATTAAATTATAGTCTTTCATTTTTTTCCAAGCACTGTAGTTAACAAAAAACTCGCCTCTTATTTTTTTCATTTTTACATTAAAACTTACCTTACCAAATAATGGGGCAATGTGATCCAATGGGTAATCAGTTGTATCAGTTACAATTCGTCCATAAGTATAATTAAACGTACCAACTACTGATAGATGTTCATTTAAATTACCAGTCAATCCACCTTCTAATCCATAAATGTATGCTTTTCCTTTATTTACAGTTGAAGTAACTTTACTCATCACACC
>CALPUT020000343.1 GCA_943326825.2 Chryseobacterium gleum
GATGATGACATTGAATTCAGTTTTTCTAGACAAGCATCATTTGTTTATGCTGCAAATCAGTACAAAGATAATTTAACTTCAATTTTGGCTTTTTATGCTTATTTCATCATTGGATTAGATTATGATTCATTCTCTTTAAAAGGAGGAACGCCATATTTTACTGAAGCTCAGCAAATAGTTTCAAATGCTCAAAATTCAGGAGCAAACGGATGGAAATCGAATGAAAAAGGAGTGAAAAGAAATAGATATTGGCTGGTTGATAATGCTCTACATCAATTGTTTGAACCTTTGAGAGAATGTTCATTTGAATATCATAGAAAAGGGGTGGATCAATTGTACGATAAACCTGCCGAAGCTAAAAAAGCAATGTTGGAGGGCTTAAATATGTTAGTGAAAGTAACTGCAACAAGACCTGGAGCAATTAATTTATTGAATTTTATTCAGGCAAAACAATCTGAAATCAAAAGTGTTTTTTACGATTCTGAACAAAATGAAAAGACAGAGATTATAAACACTCTGAAGAAAATAGATCCCACAAATTCATCCAAATACGAAACACTTTTAAATTAAATGTTAACGAATTTACGCATTCAAAATTTTGCTTTAATTGATTCAATTTCAATTGACTTTAAAGCTGGTTTTACCGTTTTAACTGGTGAAACAGGTTCTGGAAAATCTATATTATTAGGAGCGTTAAATTTAATTTTAGGTGAACGAGCAGATTATTCGGTAATTGGTCCAAATGGAGAAAAATCGATTGTTGAAGCAGAATTTCAATTGTCAAACTTTCATTTGAATGCTTTTTTTCAAGAAAATGATATTGATGATTATGAAACCACGATAATTCGTAGAGAAATCACTTCTCAAGGAAGATCTAGAGCTTTTATCAATGATACACCAATACAATTAGCAGTTTTAAAAGAGTTTGCCGAAAAGTTAATTCATATACATTCACAACATCACACCTTAGAATTGAAGAATACCAATTTCCAAATAGAGTTATTGGATACGTTGGCGGATTTGAATTCAGAAAAAAATGATTATTTCAAGAAATTTAAAACGTGGAATGAATCATCAAAAAAGCTAAATCAATTAAAAGAAGAATTATCTAAAGCAATTCAAGTGGCAGATTATAATCGATTCCAATTGGAAGAACTAGAAGAGCTTTCTTTGGAATCAAAAAATTACGAAGCTTTAGAACTTGAATTAAATAAATCTGAAAGTGTTGATGAGATTAAATCAACTTTGGACCACATTCATTTAGCGATAGATGGTGATGAAGGTGTTTTATCTGTTTTAAATAAATTGAAAATTTCGACAGATCGATTAAAAGACAAAGATGAGGTAATTAATGAGTTGGCGACTCGTGTTCAATCAATTGTCATAGAACTGAAAGATATTGTTGCAGAAGCAGAAGATCAAAAAGAGAAAATTGAAATCAATCCTTTCCGTATAAATGAATTAACTGTTGCTTTAGATAAATACAATCGTGTATTAAAGAAACATGGTTTTTCAACTCAAGCACAATTACAAGAATATCAGCTATCAATTTCGAACGATTTAGCTTCATCTGATGAATTGCAAGATGAAATAGCACAACTTTCGATTCAAACTGAGAGATTAGCTATAGAAATTGGTGAAATAGCGAATAAAATTCACGAGAAACGAAAAAAAGCAGCTCCATCAATTGAAGAATCGATTCAACTTTTATTGTCTGATTTAAAAATGCCAAATACACGAATTCAATTCCAATTATCAGAAAGAAAAGAATTGAATGTTAATGGTATTTCTGATGTTGCGATTTTATTCTCACCAAACAAAGGAATTGAACCAATTGCTATCGATAAAGCAGCGAGTGGAGGAGAGTTATCTCGATTGATGTTGGCTTTACAAAACTTGGTTTCAAAGAAAAAACAATTGCCGACAATCATTTTTGATGAAATTGATACAGGTGTTTCTGGTGATGTTGCTCAAAAAATTGGTAATCTTTTGAGAAATATGGGCGAAAATCTTCAGTTGTTAGCTATTACACATTTACCGCAAGTTGCAGGAAAAGCACAAAATCATTTTAAAGTAGAGAAAGCAATTGTAAATAATTTGACAAGAACAAATGTAAGAGCACTTTCAGATGTTGAGCGAGTTGAAGAAATTGCACGTTTAATGAGTGGAGAAGAAATCAATGAGGCAGCTTTGTTGAATGCAAAAGCATTGATGAACTAAAAAATGCTTTTGCTCAAAGTTTAAAATTAAGACAAACTATAAATACAATACTATGAAAGCGTTACTATTAACAATGTTTGTTATTGCTTTGTTTGCATGTAAATCAACAAAAGAAGTGATCAAAACACAAGAGTTATCTATGCTTGAAGAATCAGCTACAATAAAAACTCTTGGAACAGTTCATCTTCAATCGAAAGGTTGCGATGTAATCATCGAAGTTGAAGAAAATGGAGTAAAAAAGACTTTAATGCCTTTTGGAATTGAAGAAAAATTCAAAATTGAAGGTTTACGTTTAAAATTCGTTTACATATTAAGTAGAGCGCCTCAACCAAAAGATTGCACGTGTGATCATGTAGTGATTTTGAGTGATGTTTCTGCTGTGAGTTGATTGCAACAATAACTAACTTGATTTTATTTATGCAACAATCTATTCAATTCTTTCAACGCCGCTTGATTTTGAATGCTCATATAGGCTTTTTCAATTTTTAGTTTTTCATCTTTGGTTAAATGCCATGAAAGAGAAATACGGTCACGTTTGTTTTCTCTTAGGTTGAATGAGATTAGATTTACTGGAAAATTTAAGTTATTTATTCCAATTTTCATCAATTCCTCTTGGTCGAAATCTTGTGTTCGAGTAAAGTTTCGGTACATGTTATCAAAAGGAAGTGATAATTTATCTCCTAATGATACCTGATGATAAACTTCGTCATTCAATACTTTTTTGGTGTCTCTAATTTGAATAATTATAACTCCAGAAGTATTTTCTTTAATCCAATCTTGCATTACATGTAAGAATTCCATCATACTCTTACCTCCATAATTATCACGAATACCTGAATCCATCAATTGCATTTCCGGTTTTGTAGGCAACGTAACCATTGGTAAAATAAATGGGAAAGTTGCTTGTATTCTAACTACTGTTGAAAAACGAATATCGTATGGATTATTGTTTTGGAAAAAGTTTAAATAATCAATGTTTTCATATGAACTAGACATATTTTGAGGTCCACCACCTGATTCTGTAATAAACGAAAGGGGTTGAGAAGAGATTAACAATCTTCTTCCATCATTGATGATCGTTGGATTGAAAATCATAACAGGTATCATCGCATTTCTCTCATAATACTTGTAATAACCTAAAGAATGATTTAAAACGTTGTTAGTATTTTCATGTAATTGTTGTTCAAATGAATATCCACGATCTTTA
>CALPUT020000344.1 GCA_943326825.2 Chryseobacterium gleum
ATCACGCAATGCATCGTACAAAGGCATCATGTAAGGATCTAGTTTCTCTTTCAAGTCACCAGGTAAAAAACCTAAATTCTCCCCTGCTTCTACTGCTGGTCGAGTTAAAATAATACGCTTAATTTCTTTAGCTTTTAAAGCACGAACAGCTAAAGCAACAGCAGTATAAGTTTTCCCTGTTCCCGCTGGACCAACAGCAAAAACCATATCATGCTTGTTAACAGCTTCAACTAATTTTCGTTGATTATTTGTTCTAGCTTTAATCTTTGCACCACCAGTTCCATGAACTAAAGTATCTGTAGCTTCTTTAGAAACCATTAAAGCACCGTCTTCATCCATCAATTCTTTTACATCATTTTCTGATAAATGATTGAATTTTTGAAAAAACTGAACCAACAATTCGAATTTATGTTCAAATTCTTTAATACCATCATCATCTCCTGTAATTGTTAACACATTTCCACGTGCAACTATTTTTAATTTAGGGAAATACGTCTTTACTAATTTCAAATTAGCATTGTTCACTCCGAACAATTCAACTGGATTTAATCCTTTAATTTCAATGCTTTTTTCCTGCAACTTAAATTATTTATAGCGTATTCTATTAATATTCTTTCGAATAAACTTATTTTTGGATAAAATTAGAAAATAATTCGTCAATATTGTAGGAGAATTCGAAGACAATGCAAATAATTACGTTAACAACAGATATGGGTCTTCAAGACCATTATGTAGCTGCATTGAAAGGGACAATTTTGAAATTGTGTCCTACTGCTCATATTATAGATATTTCACATCAGGTAAAACCTTTCAATATTTCAGAAGCCGCTTACTATGTTTCTTCTTGTATTGAAAATTTCCCAGAAGGATCTATTCATATTATTGGTGTTGATACCGAACCAATCGTAAATTTTGGAGGTTCAGACGGTTCATTCCCTTCAATCTTAAAATATCAGGGACAATACATTATTGCTAATGACAATGGCTTTTTCGGTGCTTTTTTACAAGAAAAAGAATTCGAAAGTTTTTGGAGAATTGACGATATTTTATCGAATCCAAAATTGTTTACTTTCCCGACAAAAAACATGTTTGTACCGGTTGCTTGTAAATTACTTCAAGGAGATAAAATTGAAACTTTGGCTAGCGAATTTCCATCATTCAAAAAAGCATTTACACAAACGGCAATTATAGAAACCAATTTGATTAAAGGAAATGTAATTCACATTGACAATTTTGGAAATTTAATTGTGAATGTCAATAAAGAATTATTCAATCGCTTTGGAAATGAAGTTCCATTTACTATTTATTTCAGAACAAGAGAATATTATATTGATAAAATTTCAGTTTCTTATAACGAAGTACCTGATGGTGAAAAAGTAGCTATCTTCAATGAAAATGGCTTACTTGAAATCGCCATCAATCGAGGAGCGAATGGTGGTAATGGTGGTGCTGAAAAACTATTTGGAGTTCATTTAGGTGATGTCATTCGAATCGAATTTACACCAAGAGGATCAAAAGAAACGTTAGAATCTTTGTTTTAAAATGATTACACGAATTGTCAAATTACATTTTCAAGATGAAAAAGTAGAAACTTTTTTAGCTTTTTTTGAAACAATCAAACATCAAGTAAATAATTTTCCTGGCTGCATTGCAATGAAACTTTTACAAGATATCAATAATCCATCTATCATAATGACTTATAGCCATTGGGAAAATGAAGAAGCTTTAAACGGATATAGAGACTCTGAAACTTTTGGAACAATTTGGCCAACAATCAAGCAGTGGTTCGCTGAAAAACCAGAAGCTTGGTCAGTACATGAGTATTTTGATGGGTTTAAGGAGAAGTAATTAGTGAAATTCGTTTAAAAAAAGAATCTTATTAGGAATCGTAAGCGCTCATAAGAAACAATTATCATCGCCTTTTCTCTAAAATTACTAAGTAAAATTTCTAGCCTAGATCTTAAAAAGAGTTATTCATAAAACATCCGATAATAGTTGTCGGTTTAAAAAATAGCATGTTTTTTTTTAATTTCTTTCTTCAAAAAATTTCCAAATAGGTTCATTTGGAACTGGTGCTGTTATCTTAATCAAATCCTTAGTTGTAGGGTGATTTATTTCCAAATAGCGAGCGTGTAAACAAATTGATCCATCGGGATTTGATCGTTTTGCTCCGTATTTAACATCTCCTTTTATAATACAACCTATAGTTGATAATTGAGAACGAATTTGATGATGACGTCCAGTATGCAATTCTACTTCTAACAAGAAATACTTATCGGATTTATCAATCAATTTATATTCTAAAGATGCTCTTTTTGAACCTGGAGTTTCCGTTAAACTTGGATAAGACTTATTTTGTTTTTCATTTTTTTTTAAGAAATGAACGAGCGTCGCATTTTTTTCTTTAGGTTCTTTTTCTACGATTGCCCAATATGTTTTTTTTGTATTTCGCTCTCTAAACTGTTCGTTCAAACGTGTTAAAGCTTTACTTGTTCTGGCAAAAACCAATGCGCCACTTGTTGGTCTATCTAAACGATGAACAACTCCTAAAAACACTTCACCTGGCTTATTGTACTTTACTTTCAAGTAATCCTTTACATCATCACCCAACGTTCGATCTTGCGTTTTATCCGCTTGAACAATATCTGAAGCCTTTTTATTGACTACAATAACGTGATTATCTTCATGTAATATTTCAAGCACCTTTTTAAAATTTTGAATTTTGAATGATGAATTTTGGACTTCGACTTCGCTCAGTCTGCAAATTTTAGATTATTAATAATCATCACTACTGACTATTGATTAATAACTATTGACTTATGACTAAATAACTAATACTGCTCCTTTTCATTCGGAAAATCCCCAGACTGAACATCTGAAATATATTCTTGAAAAGCTTTCATCATTTGTTCATACAAATTGTTGTATTTACGCAAGAAACGTGGACTAAATTCATTATTAATCCCTAACATATCATGAACAACTAATACTTGACCATCTACCCCATTTCCTGCACCAATTCCGATAATCGGAATTTGAACAGTTTCAGCAACTAATTTAGCTAAATGAGCAGGTATTTTTTCAAGAACAATCGCAAAACAACCAGCTGCTTCCAATGCTTTTGCATCTTCAATCAAACGATTTGCTTCTTCTTCTTCTTTCGCTCTAACAACGTAAGTTCCGAATTTATAAATAGATTGAGGAGTTAAACCTAAATGTCCCATAACTGGAATACCAGCTGTTAAAATACGTTTTATAGATTCTATAATCTCAATACCACCCTCCATTTTTACAGAATGACCACCTGATTCTTTCATAATACGAATCGCACTTGACAATGCCTCTTTCGAATTTCCTTGATATGAACCAAACGGCATATCTACAACAACCAACGCTCTATTTACAGCTCTAACAAC
>CALPUT020000345.1 GCA_943326825.2 Chryseobacterium gleum
GCATTAATGGTTTAGCAATAACTAAATAAACAGCGTAACTTGCAGCGTTTATAAATAGAAAGAAATCACCTAGCATAGAATCACCTTTACTTGTTCCTCCTGCTAATGTTAATAGAATTGCACCAGTAGCTCCGAGTCCAATTCCTATTACTTTTTGAAGTGTGATCTTTTCATTCAACACAAAAAAGGAAAGAATTACAACCAAAATTGGATTAATAGTCATGATAATTCCCGAATTGATTGAGGAAGATAGATTTAGACCATGAAAGAAAAAAAGTTGGTTAATGGTTACACCAAATAATCCACATGCAACCAAGCGTAAATAATCTTTTTTTTCTATTTTTTCATGAACGAAAAAAAACTTAATGATCCAAAATAAAAATGTTGCACCTAATGCTCTAAATAAAATAAACACATTTGGTGTTAAATAGAAAGGCATTACACCTTTTGCTAAAATATGACTGGCACCATAAAGAGTGTTTACCAAGAATAGTGCAATGTGCGCTCTAACTGTTTTACTCATTAAGCGTTAAACGATTTTACAGCAGCTTCAACATCTTTTTTTGCATTTCCGATAAATACATTTTCGCCATTAATCATGAAAGGACGTTTTAAGAATGTATATTCTTCTAATATATAATTTCGATAGTCTTCTTCGGTTAAATTCATTTCATTTAAACCTAAAGAACGGTATTTAATTGCTCTTTTGGAGAATAAGGCTTCATATGATCCAACCTTGTCTTTTAACCAATCCAATGTAGTTGCATCAATATTTTCAATTTTAATATCTTGCAGTATTGTTTCCTCAGAAGGGTTGATTTGACTAATTATTTTCTGACACGTATTACAATTGCTTAAATGATATATTTTTTTCATATTATTTTTTCTTGAACGAACTATTAATTCCCTTGCATGTATTGATCATTTGCTTTACGGTCTTCCTCTGAACCCTGACCACAACCATTTTTTGATTTTTTCTTCTCCAATAACCAAATGTATTTAATCTTAAATAATATTGGACGATATTGAGAAGAATACCATTTTAATCTAGGATTTGCTTTATCAAATTCATATATACCTAAGATTGGAAGTTGAACTCCGGGGATTAAATAACTTCCTCTTTTCAGTCGAATACCGAAACCTAAATCATAGTGGAGTTGCGCTACAAATTCTTTGTGAAAATATTGAGTAGTTGGTAAAACAGCATCCTTATAACCTTTATTACCTTCCATCACTCTATAATCGAAGTTAACTCCAAATCCGTTGTCTATAAAAAATTGTTTGTTTATATAAAAATTGTGATGAGCAGTAAATCTTCCATAAGCATATCCATTGTAAAAACGACCTTCGCCTGTATCAGTATTAATGATTTTTCCTGCACTATTTAAATATTGAATTGATGTTTTCTCTGTTCCACCTAAATATTTAAAACCTAAGCCCCAATCATAATAACTAATAATACGATGACCGAATAGTTTTAATTTCACATCTGCTAATGGTTTGTCCGGGTAATGTGCCATACCAATTTCTGCAAAAATGCCAACTAATCCTTTTGGATCGAAAGAATAATTAAAAGGTCTAATAGAATCTTCAGTATAATAGGTTGGATTTGATTTTTTTGTAAGCATATAAGTTGGCCCGATAGAAATTTGAAAACCATGATTTTTCAATTCTCTAAAATCTCTTGCCCCAAAAGCTTGTTTTCTTTTTGTTGGAGTTAAATCTCTTTGAGAAAAAAGCGGATTTAGAAATCCAATAAAAAGTATGATAAGAAAAAGAAATTTGTTCATATACTTATTTTTGATTGTAAAAATTACCTATTCATCAAAAATAACGATAATCAATTCGATAGTTACTTTGAAAATTTATAATTGTTAATTATCAATTGTTAAAAATTCCATTTCATTGTTCGAGTATTGATGAATGAAAATGAAACTTTCCAAGCTGTAGTTGGATTAATATGATTTCCATCTGCTGCAATCCCATAAATTCCTAATCGAAGTATTTGTCTAGATAATCTAAAATTTCTTTCTAAACCAGCTAAAATCTCGTAATGCTGCCAATTCAATTCTTGTACATACAATGCGCCACCTCCAAAAACCAATCCAATTCTGGTTTTTTTCATGAAAGGGATTTTATTAATAATCGCGCTATTGTCATGATGTATCAAATGTAATTCATAAAATATTTTCTTTGTAGGAAGAGATTTTGATAATGCCTGAAACGAATACAATGGATTTGAAAAAATAAATGGATCACTTCTTCGATTGTATTTATAATCTGCATCATATAATGCTTTTGAGCTTAAAAATTTACCTGTTTTAAAATGATAACTTGTGGTGCCTAATGTTCCAATTTTGAAATTTTGAGTCATACCGATTAAGCCGTATTCATGATCGACATCACTTCCGAAAAGTTTTGGGATTCCACGTTCATAGTTCACATAAAATGTAGGCCATTTAGAACCCAATACAACTTTACGCTTACTTTCTTTCATATATTTCTGTCCAGGTGTGAAACGTATATTGATTTCTCCTAAAAGTGCTTGATAAGTAGCAAAACTGGAAGGTTCATTGTTTGGCAATACTTTATCAAAAGCAGTAACAAATTTATACCCATCAATATTTCTTCTTTCCGAGTAAAAAACATTCGTAGTTAAATATAATCCATTGATTAATTCTCTTGAATGAAATAAAGTAAGTTCTGTTTTTTCAATAAAATTCTTTCGTTTGTATACTTGTGTCACTGCATCATAACCGACAATTACACCGAAATCATTTGAGAAATTTACACCAAAATTTCCAAAATGAAAAGGTGAATAAAGATGAGACGCATATATAGAACCTTTAAGATCTTTATTCAAGAATCCATAAGATACATCTGTATATAAATCGATACTTCGTTGATCTTTCCATTTTTTAAAGTAGTAAAATCCTGGGCTTATTCTAGGTCCAGCGATATAAATCGGTCGAATTAATCCTGCAATTGAATTGATTGTCCATTGTGTTTTTTTATCTCTATTTCTATGATCTACTCCAAACCAAAGAATTTTTAAAGGCGTGATCTTATTAAATATATTATCAATCGAATCGAGATATTCTTTGCGATTTTGATAATCGTAAATACTGTCTTTTACAATAATGAATCTTTTTTCTTCCTCCGTTAAAGTAATGTTTCTTGTTTTGTTCCAAAAAGCTGTGTCTTTTTCGTATGCCTCATCTTCCGTTACAGATAATTCATTATTAAAGAATTTTGCAGAAAATTTAGGTTTAAAATTATATTTGGAAAAAGAAGCAGTAGTGTTTAAAGTTGAATTTTTATTCTTGTTTTTGATACCATAGGTTAACGTTTGGGTATTTAAAACACATAATGAGTCACCTGATGTATCAAATTCTTGTTGAATTTTAAAGTAA
>CALPUT020000346.1 GCA_943326825.2 Chryseobacterium gleum
TGGGAGAAATTACTTCAAAACAAGGTGATCATAAAATGATTGTATTTTCTCAATTTGTCACGATGCTCGATTTGATAAAGAGAGAATTAGACAAACGAGAAATTAAATACGAATATTTAACGGGGCAAACCAAAGATAGAGAAACGAAAGTCAATAATTTTCAAACCAACGATGAAGTTCGCGTTTTCTTAATTAGTTTGAAAGCTGGTGGAACTGGATTAAATTTAACAGAAGCTGATTATGTGTATTTAGTTGATCCATGGTGGAATCCAGCTGTTGAAAATCAAGCAATCGATAGATGTTATAGAATCGGTCAAAAGAAAAATGTATTCGCAGTTCGATTAATTTGCCCTGATACGATTGAAGATAAAATAAGAATATTACAAGACTCCAAAAAAGAATTAGCAACTGATTTAGTTAAAACGGATACCAGTATCTTAAAATCGCTAAATCGAGAAGATTTGGTTGGGATTTTATAGTTTTTTATACTTCCCTACTTGAGCAGGGAGTGAGTGAGGTGATAATTAATGTTCTTCAATGAAGTAAAACGATATAAGATTATGATTTTAGTTGGTCACCCTCCTTAATCCTCCCTCAAGGGAGGAAATAGATTTTACACTTTTATATTTTTTATATTCGTAATCAACAAGTTATAATTGATCGAGATTTAGCTGAATTGTATAATGTTCAGACGAAAAGAATTAATGAACAAGTAAAACGAAACAAAGAAATATTTCCAGAAATGTTTTGTTTTCAAATGACCAGCTTCGAAAAAGATGAACTGGTAGCAAAATGCGACCGGTTCAGAATATTAAAACATTCTTCTAGATTGCTTTTTCGAAGATGAATAAAGAGTCACTTATTATATTAGACTAATTAAATTAAAGTTTTATTATACATAATTAGTAATCCAAAATCCAAAATTAATAATTCAACATTATTAATATCTCACATAAACCACTTTCTTCGTCTCAAAGAATTCTTCTGAAAAATGATCAGGTAGATTATGCATGTAGAAATAACGGTTCACACCCTTCATTTCTTCTTTTAAATCACCACCTTTTAGATATAAGATTCCATTTTTTAAATCGTGGACACTTTTCTTTTTGAATTTACCATTGATCCATTTGATGAAATCGGGCATTGCTGTAACAGCTCGACTTACAATAAAATCAAATTGTTTATCAATGTTTTCAGCACGTTCATGAATTCCTGTAACATTTGTCAAACCAATTGCTTCAGCTACTTCATTTACCACTTTTATTTTTTTACCGATTGAATCTACTAAGGTGAAATTACAGTTTGGATAAAGTATTGCTAATGGAATACCAGGGAAGCCGCCTCCAGTTCCTATATCTAAAATATCAGCTCCATCTTTGAATTGCATGATTTTAGCAATTCCTAACGAATGCAATACATGTCTTTCGTAAAAATTATCGGTATCTTTTCTAGAAATCACATTGATTTGATTGTTCCAAAAGGTATATACTTCTAATAATTTAGAAAATTGTTCGATTTGCTTTTCAGTCAAATCAGGAAAATATTTTAATATAAGTTGTACTGAATTCATAATTTGATTTCTCCTTAAAGATAAAGAGTCTGAAAATTAATAATCTAAAGAAATTAAATATTCTCTTTTGTTTTTTCAATCATATTTGCCAAAAACTCTCTAGCTCTGAATAATTGAGCTTTCACAGTTCCTAGAGGTAAATTAAGTTCTTCAGCAATTTCTTCGTAACTCAATTCTTCAAAGTATCGTTTTTCAACCAATTCTCTATATCTTGGTTTTAATTGACTCACCAAATTACGCATCAATTTAACTTTCTGATTGTAGATTATTGTTTCTTCAGGATCTAACGTTTGAGATTTTGCATCATAAAAAATTGTTTCGCCATCATCCGTCATCATTCCAGTATCCATTGAAGTGACTTTAATTCTTTTTTTACGAATAAAATCGATACTGTTATTAGATGCAATTTTGAATAGCCATGTACTAAAAGCAAAACTAGGAGAATATTGTTCTAATCGACTAAAAGCTTTACCAAATGCTTCTAATGTTAAATCTTCTGCATCATCTGGATTCTTAACCATTTTCAACATCATGAAATAAATAGATTCACGATATTTCTCCATTAATTCCGCGTAGGCGCTTTGTTTACCGCTAATCGCAGCGTTGACTAATTGTAAGTCATGCTTTGCTTTATCTGATAAATGTTCGCTTCCTACCATTTTGTATCTTCTTTTTTGTTCACTGAATAATAGAGTATTGGAATTAAAATTGAATAAGCAATATCAAGTAATGGGATCATTGAAATAAAACCAGGTTCATGCAATTTTTTAAAACATCTTGCATGAATCAACCATTTTACAATAATGACAAATCCAAAAATAGAAAGTGTTAACCAACGATAATTCGTATCCAACATCAAAATAACAAAGGAAATCAACAACATAAACATGGTAAGAGGATATATTCCTAACATTGCTTTTTTGAAAACCCTATATCGGCTAGACGTAGTATAGTGTCTAGCTTTTTGTCGAAACCAACTTTCCCAGTCTTCAGCACCTTCAGAATAACAAAACGATGTTTTATCAAGGTTAATTGCTATATTGTTTTTTGTAGCAGACTCTTGGATAAATAGATCATCATCTCCTGAAGCAAGCGAATAATGAGATTTAAATCCATTTACAGAATTAAAAACAGATTTAGTATAACCCATATTTCTACCTACACCCATGTAAGGTATTTTAGCTAAAGCCATCGAAAAATAATTCATTGCGATCCAAGTAGTATCAAATCGAATAACCTTATTGAGAAAAGATTTCTTGAAAACATAAGGGGCATAACCAATCGTAATTTCTTTCTCTGATGTAAATCGACTCGCCATACTTTTTAGCCATTGGTTTGATGTTGGTTTACAATCAGCGTCAGTAAACAATAAATGTTCATGTTTTGCTCCTTTAATACCAATCGTTAAAGGAAGTTTCTTTCCAGATTTTAAATGTTGACTTCTTTCAATTTCTATAACTCTTAAGTTTTTATATTGATGAGCATACGCATTTAAAATATAATGAGATTCATCGATAGATTGATGGTTTATGACAATGACTTCGAATTCTGGATAATCTTGTTCTAAGATATTTGGAAGGTTTTCATAGATATTGTCAGCTTCATTTCTAGCCGAAATCAATATTGTCACTGGTGGATGTTCAGTTGAAACAACTTGTTTAGCTGGATTGTAAAAAGAAAGTTTTCCGTGAATCAATAGCACGTAAAGCAGCTGTATAAGGGCTGTAAAGGAGAAAACGACAAATAAAATCATCGTTAAATTATACTCAAATTCTGGAATAAACTGCATTTTGTGTAAAGCTTTGGTGCAAA